>NZ_JAMPJZ010000025.1:0-69203 GCF_039961835.1 Trichocoleus sp. ST-U1 | reverse complement strand
TACAGCATCCGAACCCAGGCGACAAAATCCACAAGCTAGCTGAAATTTTGGCAATGCCGAACCCTGAAGCCATCTACAGGAGTTTTCTTTCCCACTGGAAAAACCCAGAAGTTTTGGTAATAGGTAGCCGCGAACCACCGACAGTATTGAGCGATCGCCAACAATGGGCGAACCTACCATCATTTATGCAGCGAATGATGTATCTCGATACTGTCACCTATCTTCCGGACGATATTCTTGTCAAGGTAGACAGGGCTAGTATGGGAGTGGCTTTAGAAGCTCGCGTGCCGCTGTTAGAGCGCCACCTTGTCGAGTTTGCCCTGCGCCTGCCACTTTCCATGAAAATCAACAAGAGCGGGGGGAAGTGGCTGTTACGAGAAATATTGTGTAAATATGTACCTCGTAACTTGATTGAGCGTCCTAAAATGGGTTTTGGCGTTCCGATAGATCGCTGGTTGCGGGGTTCTTTACGAGACTGGGCGGAGGAATTGCTTTCTACAGAGCGATTGCAGCGGGAGGGCTATTTCAATCCTCAACCCATTCGTCAGAAATGGAAGGAGCATATTGTGGGCGATCGCAACTGGCAACACTATCTTTGGGATGTCCTCATGTTCCAAGCCTGGTTAGATGCTTGACACTCTTTATCTCCATTCATTATCAAAAATTGATAGATGTCAAGTCAGTAATTGCTCCAGTTTCTCTGCTACCAAAAATCAACTATTGGAGGTTATAAATGTCTAATCTAGTTAGACCACTCCGCAAAATTCTGTTATTGGAAATAAATGAAGT
Organism: Trichocoleus sp. ST-U1; assembly: GCF_039961835.1. Classification (NCBI taxonomy): domain Bacteria; kingdom Bacillati; phylum Cyanobacteriota; class Cyanophyceae; order Leptolyngbyales; family Trichocoleusaceae; genus Trichocoleus; species Trichocoleus sp. ST-U1. The sequence continues at coordinate 68,414 of NZ_JAMPJZ010000025.1, read as the reverse complement.
TCCGTGGCAGCTTATCGATAGATTCAAAACTGACCCACGCTTTCCTCATATCAGAAAGTTTTTTGACAACGCCAAAACCTATACTACGTTAGCAGTTGATAGCGGTGAACTTTCCCCTTGGGTTACTTGGCCTTCATTTTATCGGGGTATGAGTAATCAAGAGCATGGAATCAAAAATTTAGGGCAAGATCCCCGTACTTTCAAAGGTAAACCACTCTGGGAGGACTTTCGCGAACTTGGTCTGAGTATTGGTATCTGTGGTTCTTTACAAAGTTGGCCTCCTAGCGATCCCGGTGAGGGTGGCTTCTACATTCCCGATACTTTTGCTCGCGACGAGAGGTGTATTCCCAGATATATTGAGCCTTTCCAAAAATTTAACCTGGGGCAAGTTGCCAAAAACGGTCGTGCCATCAAAAAAGATGGAGTAATTTCTAAAGATTTATCAGGTTTATTAGCCTCTCTACCTAAACTTGGTATTTCCAGGAGTACCATCATACAAATCGCCAAGCAGCTTTGTATGGAATGGATTGACCCACCACGTGTTGCACGTCGATCAACTTTCCAGACTATCCTTTTATGGGATATATTCAAATCTCTCTATAACGCCCATAACCCACCCGCATTTTCTACATTTTTTACGAATCATGTGGCTAGTGTAATGCACCGCTACTGGCACCATATTTTTCCTGAAGAATTTGGCGATCGCTACCTCACTCAACCCAAGATCCATGCGGCTACCATGATTTTCGCTCTTGAAGTACTTGACAAAATATTGGCTGATGCCATGCAATTGTGCAAAGTAAATCCAGAAATAACTTTAGTCTTTGCCACCAGTATGGGGCAAGCCGCAATTCATCGGGATGAATATCAAGGGTTTTCATCGGCAATTTCAGATATCCCCAAATTTATGGGTGTATTTGGCTTACAAAAAACAGATTACAAGCAACTTCTGGCAATGGTGCCGCAGATTGCTGTAGAAATTCCCGACCCAGAAGTAAGATACCATCTCATTCAAAAGTTGAATAACTGTTACTCTATGAGTGGGAAGCCACTATTCAAGGTTGAAGAAATCACTAGTAGCCTTAGTATTACTATTAGAACGCCTCCTGCTATAGACATTAAATTAAAAAAATTTATTTATAAGAATAAAAATGGAGAAAGTATTGATTTAAGTTGGGAATCAGCAGGCATTACAATGCATCAAGTCGAGGCGGGCACAGCCTACCATATACCAGAAGGTATAATGGCGGTATTCGGTTGTGGAATTGTACCACAGGACTCACGACAAGGAATTAAGGCTTCATCGTGTAAATCTCTACTACTTAAACTTGCCTTTGAAACTACTGACGTAAAAAGTGCGTATACCCTCTTATGAAGCAGGAGCATTGCTTGAAAGCTACAACAAATGATTGATTATAATCTATAGGTATCAAGCTGAATACGCCAAGTAAGGTGTATATCAAAGGTACTGTAGTTTGGTATTAGAACGGCTAGCAAATTAAAATATTTCAAAACGTGGAATAGAAATTAGTTGGTAATACTAGGATGGGATAAATGGTGTAGGAATGAAACATTTTCTAAAAGATTTCTGAGTCGCTAATATAAATTGTTAGCTTTGTAGTTATGGAATTTGCTAAGTGCGTGCCACTGACAATTAAAATTAAAAAAAGTTAGGGTACATAACTTTTGCCGCAAGTTTTATGTAAGTATATGCCTCGGAACTTGATTGAGGAAACCAAAATGGGCTTTGGTATCTCGATTAAATGCCGGTTGCCAGAGTTCTGTGTGCCACTGGTGAGAAGCATTGCTTTGAGAACAGCGATCGCAGCATTAGGGTTGTTTCAATCCTCAACCCATTGGTCAGAAACAGAAGAAGCATCTATCGGGCGATCGCAAGCTGGCAATATTGTCTATGGGCTGTCCTAATGTTCCAGGCATGGTTAGATGACTAAAGGCAGACCGACCCGGTTCTAAACATCAAAGAGAAGCAAGTATCATGAGCGATCGCAAAGCGTTTAGGCAAACAAATCGCATTGCCGTCATCGGTCTTGGTTATGTTGGTTTACCTGTTGCCTTGGCGTTTGCCAAAAAGTTCCCCGGCACAATTGGCTTTGATAGTAATGTTGAGAAAGTCAATATCCTCATGCAGGGCATCGATCCTGCGCGTCAAGTCAGCAATGATGACTTAAAAACCTCCAATCTCCAGATATCCACCGCGATCGCCAACCTCGCCGAAGCAAATTTTTTTGTAGTCGCCGTACCAACGCCAATCGATCGCAACCACCGACCGGACTTAACCTGCCTGATCCAAGCTTCTGAAACAATTGGCAAAGTGCTACAACCAGGAGCAGTAATCGTATACGAATCCACTGTGTATCCGGGAGTAACAGAAGATATTTGTGGGCCGGTCTTAGCAAAGGTATCAGGCTTACAGCAAGGTATAGATTTTAAGCTAGGTTACTCACCAGAGCGGATCAATCCTGGCGATCGCGTTCACACCCTAGAAAACCTGGTCAAAGTCGTAGCTGGGGAGGATGCCGAAACCCTGGAACGGGTTGCCAATGTCTACGGCAGCATCATTGACGCAGGCGTTTACCGCGCCCCTTCCATCAAAATAGCCGAGGCAGCCAAAGTCATCGAGAACACTCAACGAGACTTGAACATTGCCTTGATGAACGAGTTAGCCTTAATTTGCGATCGCCTAGGCATCCGTACCTGGGATGTTTTGGCAACAGCCAAAACCAAATGGAATTTTTTGCCCTTCACACCTGGACTCGTCGGGGGTCATTGCATTGGGGTCGATCCTTATTACCTGACGACTAAAGCAGAAGAGCTGGGGTATCATCCTCAAGTCATCCTAGCCGGTCGCCGTATCAACGACAGCATGGGTACATACCTAGGACAGCGCCTAGTCAAGCTTTTAGTTCAGGCTAATCTGCCCATCAAAGGGTCGCGAATTGGGATTCTAGGGCTAACGTTTAAGGAAAATGTGCCAGACCTTCGCAATAGCCGAGTGCCAGATATTGTGGCAGAGCTGCAACAATTTGGTGTAGAGCCACTCGTACATGACCCCTTGGTCGATCCCGATGAAGCACAGCGCTACTACAACATTGACCTTGTCCCTTGGCAAGCCTTATCCGATCTGGAGGGACTGATCCTTGCAGTCAGTCATCAAGTCTACCTAGACATGCCCAGCGCTCAACTACTCACTTGTCTGCGCTCAGGTGGAGTATTAATGGATGTCAAATCGGTTCTTGACCCTGCTACATTACCATCCACTATCCATTATTGGAGTCTTTAGAGTATATCTGTAAGGCGCTAATTATCTTGTAGTGGCGAAGCATTCAACTGGGAATGAATCGATAGAACCCTGTTTTTCCCTAAGATTGTTAGCTCTCAAGAGAGCCACTACCAAGACCAGATATAAGCTGGGCGAATTGACTTATAGACAACCTTATTAGTATTGGTTTCACTATCAAGTTTATATATTTCCATACCTGCATATAAACTAATTGATAAAACTAGGGTGAGATTAAGTTGTGTGGAAAACAAAAATCGCCTGAAAATTTTGCTAGTTGCTAATACGGGCTGGTATCTTTATAACTTCCGTCTGCCTCTAGCTAGATTTTTGCGTCTTCAGGGAATCGAAGTCGTTTTAGTTTCCCCTTGGGATGCCTACGTCGAAAGGCTGGAAGCAGAAGGGTTTCGTTGGATTCAACTGCGGCTGAGTCGGCGGAGTATCAACCCTCTAGTAGAACTCTTAACCATTGCTCACTTAACATACATTTACCTTCGTGAGAAGCCCTCCGCTGTCCATCACTTTACAATTAAATGCGTTCTGTACGGAACGATTGGTGCAAAGCTCAGTAGAACGAGAGCAGTTGTGAATGCTGTAACCGGCTTGGGCTACATCTTTATTAGCACCGAGTGGAAGGCTCGTATTTTACAACCTATTATCCGGTTTCTGTATCGGCAGATATTGACTGCTCGTAGAGTGAGGGTTGTGTTCCAGAATATGGATGATCTGCAAGCTTTTGCAGACCGAAAGTTGATCGTTCCGGACCGGACGGTACTAATCAGAAGCTCTGGTGTTGACTTGAAGCGCTTTTCACCACGTCCTAGTCACCCTGATGCTCCACCTGCTCCGGTTGTGTTGTTCGCCGCTAGGCTGCTAGTTGATAAGGGTCTGATTGAATACGTTGAAGCTGCCCGCATCCTCAAAACAAAAGGAGTCTGCGCGACCTTTCAAATAGCAGGTGTCCCAGACACCGGAAATCCATCTTCAATTTCTGAGACGACCTTGGAGCAGTGGCGCAGGGAAGGAGCGGTTGACCTTCTAGGGTATGTAGAGAAGATGGAAAACCCGATCGCCCTATCAACCGTTGTTGTGCTTCCTTCCTACCGGGAAGGTGTGCCTCGGATTTTACTAGAAGCAGCTGCGATGGGGAAACCACTGGTAGCAACGGATGTCCCTGGCTGTCGAGAGGTGGTTATTCCTGGCGAAAATGGCTTTCTGGTTCCAGTTAAAAATGCTCGGCTGCTGGCTAATGCCATTGAGGTACTCCTGAAAGATCCAGATCTGTGCAAAGCAATGGGGGACGCCGGGAGAGAGAAGGTGTTACGTGAATTTGATGACCAGGATGTGGTAAGAAGGACGGTAAAAGTCTACGAAGTAATAGGAGTAAGACTATCAAGCGACATGGCAGCAACTGAGCAATAGCGATTAATTTCTAATTCTTGGAGTTGGTTGAGCAGTGGTTGGTAACGGTAGCCTCACTCACCCGCAGCAAAGGCAAACTGATGAAGATGTTTCATCCCCAGCGCAAAAGATACCATTTTTGTGTTTAGCTAGTTCTGCCTTTATCTTGCTATTAATCGAGATTATTCCTGTGGGAATAGGGATTACTTTCTATCTAAGCACCCTTGCCCCAAGCTATAAACGCTAGGTGGAGAACCAAACTAGGAAAAGTTTATTGCTCAAGTTGTCCAAATTATCTGTTACTGCAAATTTGGGTTTTCCAGGCACGCCGCCTAACCAAACTCGTGAAATTTTTCGTGCAGATGAAATTCCGGAGTGGTGGGTACATCTCGACCGGCGTGCAGTTGATCCGTCACCTAAAAATACCCTTTTGCCAAAAAAAACACCCCATTCCTAAAAAGTCAAGGGTGCTTGAAAGAGTGTATACCTGATTATTTTGGAGCTGCTAGCCTATCGCCCAAAGTGGTAGTCCTCAAAAGACTGGTAGTAAGAGTCTTCGGGATTGTACAGGTGACATTCATCTGTAATCTGCTTCATCAAAGACCAAGAGAAGCGACATTCACGAATTGAGTCTCCCCACTTTTCTTGGATACTGCGATGAGCTAGTCGCAAGTTATAGGAAGGAATTGCGGTAGAAATATGGTGGGGAATGTGAACGTTGATGTCGTGGCAGAGAAATTCCACCCAGCGTGGATAATCGCAATGGACGGTTCCAAAGAGTTGCGCTTGAGCTTGATTCCACTCGTCGGCGGGGGTGAAGGGAATTTCCGGCGCTGTATGGTGAACTAAGGTAAAGGTACTCATCCAGAAGTGGTACACCAGCCAGGGTAGAAGCCAAAATTTGACAAACCCCCAGATGCCGAGTGTGGTAATTAATAAGGGGAAGGCTACACTGGCAAATCCCAACACGACTAGCGCCGATAATTTCACTTTCTGGCGGTCTTTACCTTTAAATTGCCACCAACTAAAATGCATAGCACCCCAGTGGACAATCGAAGCCACCCACCAAAATCGACCCCGCAGTAAGCGATAGCCCCACTGTCCCAAGCTTCCTAAACTGTTATAAAACTCTGGTTGAAAGGGTTCCCAAGCGTTGTCTTCATTCAGTTTATTGGTGTGAGCATGATGGTAATTGTGCAGAATCCGCCAACTGTGGAAAGGATAAATTAGCGGCAGCATGAATAAATGCCCCACGAGATCGTTCACCCAGCGCCGATTGGCAAAGGAGCGGTGTCCGCAGTCATGACCAATCACAAAAAAACCAGTCAACCCTGTGCCGATAAAAATCCAGAGGGGAGGTAAAAGAAACCAGGGAGCGATCGCTAAACCCCAGTAGCCCAAGCCAACCATTAAAACGTTAATCAGCGCTGTGAGCCAAGCTTTGCGGCGATTCTTGGTAAAAACCTCACGCGGTAGACTTCTCAAAATGTCTCTTAGGTGCAGGCTGTCAGTGGTTGCATCCGAGTTCGGGATCGTTGCTGGGATGGTCGATGTCATGCAGAGATTAAAGTTCTCGTGGTTTTCGTTGAGTGCAGTGCGTTTATACGCGCACAAAAATACTGCCCGATACAGATTTGTGGCAGGCAGTATTTTTGATCGGCGAATGATTTATAACTTCGGGCAAACGAAGCTAGCACCGAAGAGTTGCCGATAGAGTTACAAACAGCATTTCTAGGGATAAAAGCCTCTTCCTACGAACCTTACGGGTTAGCGGTGCTGGGTGTCGCCGCCATCTCGCGATCCGATGCTAACCGCTGCTGTTTGATTGTTTGCAGCTGTTGCAAGAGAATTTCAACTTCCGCCTGCAAATGCAGGAACTTAACTTGCTGGTCGGCTTGATAGACAGCTTTGGTCACAGGCTTCAGATGCTTTTCACCAGTTGGGGCTGTCAAAAGATTGCTCAGCGGCTCGGAATTGCCAACAGAGTCTTGCGGACGGGTCAGTGTAGATGAACGAGTGGACATCAGCTAAACAGATATTTCTGTGTACTCACACCATCCAGTAATTTTAGCCTGAAGTGGTAACTAAGTTAAATTTTATGTGTCGCTTTTCTAATTGGCTAAAAAAATGCTGTGTTCTGTAGAAGTTAGGTCGGTACTGCTACCTTTGTCGCTCTGGCGGATGCAGGCTGCGCCTACGGGTCGAATACGGCTCGCGTCGTTCCTTCAATAATGGACACAATCGAGGCACCGCCTCGATTGCGAACCAAATTTAAAATCGGTTTAATTTTGCCAAGGACGACTCACCTGTTCCAATTGGGCAACTTCCTCGCTGCTCAATTCCCAACCGAGCGCCCCGGCATTCTGCCGCGCCTGTTCGGCTGTCTTTGCGCCTGGAATCGCAATCACATCGTTCTGAGCGATTAACCAATTGAGGGCAACCTGAGCGGGGGTTTTTTGATACTTTTCCCCTAACTGACTCAGCAAGGATGTCACTGGGGAGATTTTCTCTAAGCCGCTGCGGCTGAAGCGAGAGTCAAATCTGCGGGCACCCGTCGGTTCCTGGTACTTCTCAACGGTGTACTTACCAGTGAGTAACCCTTGTGCAAGAGGGCTGTAAGCCAGGATTGTCACCCCCAGTTGACGCGCTGTGTCTAGAATGCCGTTGGTTTCGATTTGTCGAGTTAGCAGAGAATAGCGTACTTGGTTCACCGCTAAAGGCACACCCCTGGCTGCCAGCAGTTGGTGGGCTTCTTTCATTTGTTCGGCTGAATAATTGCTGACGCCGACTGTCGCAATTCTGCCTCGCTTCACCTCATCGGCTAGAGCATTCATCAGCGTCTCTTGACTCATCAAAAAGGTAAAAGGCCAATGCACCTGATAGAGGGCGACTTGCTCAACCCGCAGACGTTTTAAACTTTCTGTTAAAGCATCTGAGACCGATTGAGCCGTGAATCGCCAAGGGGCAGGGCCGTATTTAGTAGCAATTTGGGCAGGACATCCAGTTTCTTGCATGAACTTTCCCAAAAGTGACTCTGACTCTCCGAACCCATAAATCTCAGCAGTATCAAAAAAGGTAATGCCGGAATTTAGCGTGGCTTCAAAGGCTTCTCGTAGTTGGGCTTCCCCGTAATCGCTGCCATAATTCCAAAACAGCTTGTCCCCCCAAGCCCAAGTGCCGATACCGAGTTGGGTGACTGTGGGACCATCGCGTCCTAAAGTAATCGTTTGTAGGCTCAAAATTTCTACTCTTTACAAAACTTTATATTTTTCAGTTTAACGTCGCAGACAGTCGCAGATGAGTATGGTGAAATGAAAACAGCAAAAGATGCTTTCATTTGCTTTTAAAAAAAGATGGCAACAGGTGATATATCAAATTTGCAACCAGAAGACTCGAAACCCCGCGAGTCATTTCCTCCCAAGGTGAATTTATTCACCATGTTCCGACTCGGCTTATTTCAGATGGGATTGGGGATGATGTCCGTTTTGGCGCTGGGCATCCTCAACAGAGTCATGATTGGGGAGTTAGCAATTCCTGCCACAATTGCAGCGGGTGCCTTGGCGATGCACCAGTTTGTTGCCCCAGTGCGAGTGTGGTTTGGGCAAATGTCGGATGCAAAGCCGATATTGGGGTATCACCGCACGGGTTATGTGTGGATAGGTGCAACACTGTTTGCGATCGCATCCTTCCTCGCCGTACAAGTTATGTGGCGTCTGGGCAATGTGGTGCAAGCTGCTGGGGGTTGGTCGTGGACAACCCAAACCTACGGCTGGACTGGTTTGCTGGCACTTGTGTTCGTGTTTTATGGCGTGGCGCTGAGTATGAGTTCGACTCCCTTTGCCGCGATGTTGGTGGATGTTTCCGATGAAGATAATCGTTCTAAACTCGTCGGGATTGTCTGGTCTATGTTGATGGTGGGAATTGTTATCGGGGCAATTCTCGGCAGCAGTTTGCTCAAGCAAGTCGGCACAGACGCACCCCTATCAGCATTGCAAGCCTCGATCGACCGCTTGTTTATGATTGTACCGGCGACCGTGGTGGGTCTGGCATTGCTGGCGACGGTGGGCGTCGAGAAAAAATATTCCCGCTATACCTCTCGTTCCACTTTAGTCGAGCGAGAAGATAGCATTACCTTGGGTAAGGCATTGCGAGTGTTAACCGCTAACCGGCAAACGGGAATCTTTTTCACGTTTTTGCTGGTGATGACGATTAGTTTATTTATGCAGGAAGCAGTCTTAGAACCTTATGGAGGCGAGGTTTTCCGAATGCAAGTTTCGGAAACAACCAGACTGAATGCCTATTGGGGATTGGGAACCCTGATTGGAATTAGCAGCACTGGCTTTTTAATTGTGCCTCGCCTAGGCAAGCAAAAAACAGCTAAGCTAGGCTGTCTGTTAGTAGCGGCTTGTTTTGTCTTGATTATCCTGTCAGGATTTAGCCAAAATCAAAAGTTATTGCAGGGTGCGTTATTCTTGTTTGGTCTTGCCTCTGGTGTCACAACCACCGGCGCGATTAGCTTAATGCTGGATCTGACAGCAGCGGAAACGGCAGGTACGTTTATCGGTGCTTGGGGATTGGCGCAGGCAATGGCACGGGCACTAGCAACCGTGACAGGGGGTGCTGTTTTGGATGTGGGGAGAAAGCTATTTACTAGCCCCGTACTCTCCTATGGATTGGTATTTGCACTGCAAGCCGTGGGAATGGTGCTAGCGGTTTGGTTCCTCAGTCGAGTAAATGTGGCAGAATTTCGCACAGATGCCAAAAATGCGATCGCAACTGTCCTGGAAGGTGAATTAGACTAACGAATTGCGAATAGATCATCGCTAATGGTGAATTGTATTGCCATTAGCCATCAACCCCGAACCACGAACGCAGATGACAGATTTTTGGGAGAAGGTTCTCAGCTTTGCACAAGAGACGACTGTTAGACTCGGTGAGCAACTGCTGCAAGATTTTGGACAGATCCAGGCAGAACATAAAGCAGATGGGAGTTTGGTAACGCAGGCAGATAAGTGGGCTGATCGAGAAATTCGAGAAGCGATCGCGCGCACATTCCCCAGCCACGATGTTTTGAGTGAAGAGGCAGAACATACCTTTTTCGGTTCCGAATGGTGCTGGGTCATCGATCCGGTTGATGGCACCACCAATTTTACGCGGGGAATCCCGATCTGGGGAATTTCAATGGGGTTGCTGTATCAAGGCACTCCGGTATTCGGGTACGTGTATTTTCCCCCCACCAGACAATCTTTTCACGGCTTTTGGCATGGTGAAGGCGGTGACAATGGTGCTTTTTTAAATAATCGTCCCATTCACACTAGCCCAGACGATCCTAGTAATAGTCACTTTTTCTGCGTGTGTGCCAGAAGTACCTCTATCTTGCAGAAACCTTTCCCCTGCAAAATCCGGATGCTGGGCGTCACTACCTACAATTTCCTGGCAGTTGCTTCCGGTACCAGCTTGGGTGGTGTTGAATCTACCCCCAAAGTTTGGGATATTGCAGCAGTCTGGGCAATTTTGCAGGCGGCGGGTGGGGTTTGGATACCGCTAAATTCAAAACCCGTGTTTCCTTTGCAAAAAGGAGTAAATTATGGCAGTATTTCTTTCCCGACTTTAGTCGTGAGTCGTCCCGAACTCGTCTCAACTTTTCAACCTTTAGTGCAATTTTTGGGCAATAACAATTGACACTCCCGCTCTTTAAGGAAAGCTTCTCACATCTAGCTGAGGGCGGTTGAAATCAATCCTCTTCCCTGAGCCCTCTTCCCTGACTCCTCAGCCCTCACTCTTTTTCTCTCAGCCCTCACTCTTTTTCTCTCAGCCCTCAGTCCTCAGTCCTCAGTCCTCAGTCCTCAGTCCTCAGCCCTCAGTCCTCAGTCCTCTCTAATAACCGCTTGGGGCACCTTCGCCGCGAGGATCGGCAGCGCCTTCTAATAAGCCTTCAGGGGTCACGACGATCGCGTTCGCATTTCCCCAAGGCGATCGCTCTTCGATTTTGTGCCCTCGACGGCTCAGTTCTGCAAGCGTGGCGGCGTCTAAGCCGTAAGGTTCCACGTTGAGCTTGTCCGGAAGCCATTGATGATGGATGCGGGGGGCTGAAACGGCGGCACCGGCATCCCTGCCGTATTCTAGGACGTTGAGGACAACTTGCATCACGGTAGTAATGATCGTGCTACCCCCAGGGGCACCGACAGCCATCCGCAGCTTGCCATTTTCAGTGACGATCGTTGGGGTCATACTGGAGAGGGGAATTTTACCCGGAGCGATCGCATTCGCTTCACCGCCCACTAATCCAAAAACGTTGGGAACTCCCGGCGCAGCGGCAAAATCGTCCATCTCGTCATTTAGCAGAATCCCCGTTCCCGGCACCACCACACCCGATCCAAAGCCGTAGTTAATCGTAAACGTGAGGCTGACAGTATTGCGCTCCTCATCGACTACCGTTAAATGAGACGTATCTTGGGATTCCTTGGGATTGGCAAAGCCCTGTAGCGTCTCCTGATTCCCTGCCTTTACCTCAGTGGAAGATCGCGCCCGTTCCAAACTAATTTCCTGGCGTCTTTTAGCGGCGTATGCCGGATTAATCAAGGCATTAACCGGAACTTTCACAAAATCCGGATCGCCCAAATGTACAGCCCGATCCGCATAAGCAATCCGCATTGCTTCCACCATCAAATGCAGGGAGTCTGGGTGGTGCCATCCTTTGGATTTTAAGTCAGTTTCCCCAATAATATTTAAGATTTGCAGCAGGTGAACGCCTCCCGACGAAGGCGGCGGCATCGAGCAAATCCGAGCAGCGCGGAAATTGCCGCAGACGGGGGCACGCCAAGTCGTTTTGTAAGATTTTAAATCTTCAAGGGAAATCAAACCCCCATTTTTTGCCATATCGCTCGCGATCGCGCGGGCAATGTCGCCAGTATAAAAGTCTTGAGGATTGAGGGCGATCGCTTGTAAGGTTTTGGCTAAATCTTTTTGTACCAGTTTCTCTCCCGGTGCAAACAAAGTGCCGTTCGGCGCAAAAATTTGTCGGGCTGCGGGATTATTGAGAATGGCATCCTTGCGGTTTCCAGCAACTTGGGCAAAACGCGAGGTAGGGTTGATCGTAGAGCCTTCGTTGGCAAAACGAATCGCCGGTGCGATCGTTTCTTTCCAGGGAAGTTTGCCATACTGGCGATGGAGTTCGTACAGTCCCGCCACCGTTCCGGGCACTGCTACTGACAAATATCCATTGACACTGGCATTGGGACGCACTTTCCCCGCTGCATCCAGGTACATATCCCGCGTTGCCTTCAGGGGGGCGCGTTCGCGAAAGTCAAGCGCCTTGATTTCGCCAGTTTTCTCCAAGCGCACCAGCGCAAAACCCCCGCCGCCGATCCCAGCCGAAAAAGGCTCGACAACGGAAATGGCAAAAGCAGTTGCCACGGCTGCATCGACTGCATTGCCTCCCTTGCGTAACATAGTCAACCCCGCGTCACTCGCCAGTCGGTGAGCCGAGACAACCATCCCCCGTTTGCTTCGGACGGGCTGTACAAATGCTGCGGGTGCTTTGTCGCACCAAGACACGGAGACAGAGACAAGAACTGTCACCAGTGCCAGGGAAAAACGCTTAGACCTTAGAGAAATAGGCATTATTGTGGCGCAACAGAGCGATCGCTTTTGCCACTAAAGATATCACTTACCACTCGCGATGATTGTTTTTTTTCTTGAACCAATCCCTTTTCCTGACCCAGCACCATTCAAGATTGGGTGCGTCCGGTGAGGTTAGCGATCGCTGTCGCTATCTCCACGGGGTTGACTGGCTTAGAAATGTGTACCTGGAAACCTGCTTGGAGCGCCTTTGTACGGTCTTCAGCTCTGGCGTAGGCAGTCAGCGCTACAGCCGGAATTGTTCTACCTTTTATATCCAGCGCCCTGACTTGACGAATCAGGTCGTAGCCATCTTCTTCCGGCATCCCAATATCGCTCACCAAGATATCCGGCTGCAAGCGGTGGAGGGCTTCCAGTGCTTCGCGGGCACTCGTCACAGCGGTGACTTGGGCGTGGTATTGCTCCAAGATGGCAGTTAGCACTTCGCGGGCGTCGGGTTCATCATCCACAATTAGCACTCGCAAGCCATCCAGCGTTACGGCACAGGAAGCGAAGTCGGCGGAGGAAGGAGGAAGGTGAGAATCTAATTCATCTTTCCGGTTTTCTGCTTCCTCCCTCCGGAGCGGTAAATTCACAATAAAGGTTGCGCCTAAGCCAATTCCGGGGCTTTGGGCGCGGACGGTTCCCCCTTGCAATTCTACGAGGTGGCGCACGATCGCAAGTCCAAGTCCGAGTCCGCCATGCGATCGCGTCGTTGTACCATCGGCTTGACGGAAGCGTTCAAATACATAAGGGAGAAAGTCGGCACTAATCCCTTGTCCCGTGTCAGTTACTCTGATTTCGGCATAGTTGGGAATCGGGAATGGTTCGTTCCCATTCCCCCTGCCTACAGAAAGTTGTACCTCGATCCGCCCTCCCTTGGGGGTGAACTTGACGGCGTTAGAAAGCAGATTCCAGACGACTTGCTGCAAACGAGCGGAATCGCCCAAAATGAGTCCGACTGAGCGATCGCATCTAGAGTCAATTTGAATGTTTTTCGCTGCTGCTGCGGGTAGCACCGTATCGATAGCCGCCTCAATCACGGGTACAAGTTCGATGGGACGCACATTTAGGCGCAACTTGCCGGTAATAATCCGCGAGACATCTAGGACATCCTCAATCAATTGAGACAGTGCCCTGGTATTGCGGTCGATGGTTTCCAGGGCGCGGGCGGCAGTGGCGGCGTCAAATTTCCGGGTACGCAGGAGTTGAGTCCATCCCAGCATGGCGTTGAGAGGCGTTCGCAGTTCGTGGGAAAGGGTCGCTAAAAACTCATCTTTGGTGCGGTTTGCTTCTTGGGCTTCCCGGTAAAGGCGTGCATTCTCAACCGCGACGGAAGCCATCTGTGCCAGTTGGACGAAGATGGCTTCATCTTGTTCGGTGAAGTCACCCTCGTATTTATCCGACAGTTGAATCAAACCGATATTTTTCCCGTTGTGTCCCGTCAGGGGTGCAGCTAGCCAGCCTCGGATCGGTAGATTATCAACAGTTTTGTCAAATTCTTTCCAAGCCGGATGTGCCTCTAGCTGGGCTTGCGTCATCCGCATCGAGCGGTTCCTTTGGCAGACAAGCGAGTAGATGCTCGTCGTCACATCAATTTTTTCAGGGGATTCGCGCCTGGGTGCATATTTGTCCGACACAGAGATGGCGTTGAGAGACTGCGCCCAGTCTTGATTAAAACTTAGTTTGGCGTGTGACTGGTGGGCACCGATGATCGTACGCGCTTGGTCAGCGATCGCTTGCAACCGCTCATCAATCGAGAGTGTAGAGTTGATGGCTAAAGCAGCATCCGCCAAGCCTCGAAGTTGGGTCGCCCGTTGTTGTTCGTTGAGCAAAAGTTGATTGCGTTCTTGCTCTAACTGCTTGCGATCGCTAATATCGGCAACAATGGACATACAGCTAAGATTTCCCTGAGCGTCACGCACCGGACACGCCCAGACACTGATATCAACCAGTGAACCGTCCTTCTTTCGGCGACGTGTTTCTATAGCTGTTAATGTTCCGCCTTGCTCGATAGCATCAAGTTGTGCTATAAACTCGTCTCGTTTATCTTCTAGGATGCTAGGAAGAAAACAGCCGACTACCTCTTGTTCGCTCCAGCCGAAGATCCGCTCATCTGCTGGATTCCACAGTTTTACCGTTCCATCATCAATACTGAGAACTGTAATCCCCAGGGGACAAGCTTGAATCAGGCTGTCAAGAGTTTGGTTTGTTGCTTGCAGCGCTTCCTCAGCTCGCTTCCGTTCGCTGATGTCTTCAACCATGCCCAATCCATAGCAGGGGTTCCCTTCTCGATCGTAAATTGCCGTAGCTGTAAGATTAATCCATAAAATTTCCCCATTTTTCTTGATATAACGTTTTTCTACTTGATAGCGAGTTAGTTCACCTGTGAATAATTGCTCTGTATAGCGCCAATCTTTTTCAACATCTTCGGGGTGGGTAATCTCTGTAAAGGTCAATTGACTGAGTTCTTGCTCTGGGTATCCCAACATCTCACAGTAGGTTTTATTCATTTTGACCAAGCGACCGTTTATGTCAACCACGGAGATGCCAATGGGTGCCTCTTCAAAAAATTTCCGGAATCGTTCTTCGCTTTCTCGAAGTGCTTCCTCGGCTCGGACGCGCTCTGTAATATCTTCGTGTACCAAAACCACTTCGCGAATATTTCCGGTTTCATCTTTGACGGGATAGATGAAAGCCTGCGTCCAGCGTTCTTGCTTGTGGAAATCTCCTAGCTCCGAAACATAGTAGATGATGGGTGGCATGGCTGTCGCCTCGCCAGCAAATGCCTTTTGAATGTATGGCATGATGCCTTTAGCGACTAATTGCTCATCCTGCAACAGGTTGTATTCCGAAAGTTGGTCAAGCGTGATTCCCCAAAGTTTCTCCCAAGCCTGGTTGACCTGAAGAATCCGACCGTCGAGAGCCATAATTTGCGTACTCAACGGGGACTGATCCACCAAAGCTCGGAAGCGAGCTTCTGATACTCGCAATTCCTGCTCAGCGCGTTTGCGTAGCGTAGCGTGCCGCAGGCTTTCGCTTAAGTCAATCGCAAAACCCACTCCGATTTTGTTCGCTCCGCCCAGATAGCCTGTCCCCACTAGGACGGGAACCCTGGTGCCGTCTTTGCGGATGTATTCTTTCTCGAAAGGCGTATGGGTGCCTGTCTGCTGCATCGCCTCCATCGCCTGCAAATCTAAATGCCGATATTCTGGCGGCGTCATTTCCGCCCAGTTCGCTTTTCCGGATAGCACTTCCTCCTGTGTATAACCGACGATGTTACAAAAGACATCGTTTGCTTCCAGGATATTGCCAGAAAAGTCCGCAATGATGACCCCGATGATATTTGACTCAATCAAGCGTCTCGCCCGTGCTTCACTTTCTCGCAGAGCCTCTTCAGCTTGCTTGCGCTGGGTGATGTCGCGGGAAATGACCACGATCCCCTTGATGCTTTTATCCTGATTGTGCAGGGGGGCGACGATATATTCGTAGTGTTGCAAGCCGCTAGCACCTAAGAACTCGTTCTCATTTCTGATCGGTTCTCCGGTAGAGATGACTTCTTCTCTGTGAGCATCAAATCGGCTCATAATTTCTTCTGGCAAGCCGATATCTCGCCAAGTTTTGCCTACCAGCTCGCTTGGCTGGAATCCCACCACTTGGGCACCGCCAGCGCTTACATATTGGTAGCGGCCTTCACGATCGAAGATGTAAATGTGATCGACAGATGCCGAAAGAATTGCATCCAGCGTACTGGCTTGTTCTTGAAGCTCGTTTGCAAGTTGCCGAGATTTTTCTTCCGCTTGTTTGCGTAGCGTAGCGTGCCGCAGGCTTTCGCTAATGTCCTGTTGAGTTCCCCACGCTCGTACTAAAAAACCATTTTCCACAATTCCTACGAGGTTATTTAAGAAATATTTGGGATTTCCTTCTTTATCCACCTCATAGGATTCTGCATCGCTGAGCCGGTAGCCAGACTGAATAAACGCCCGCAAATATTCAATATTATGTGGCTCGGAGGGAATTAAAAAATCTTCTAATCTTACCCCAATAATTTCTTCTACACTACTAAACCCATACATTTGAGCCATGACCCGATTGCATTCAGCTAAGTATCCATGTTGGTAAAAACGCTGAATCTGCTCATCTTCTGTCACTTCTATGGGAATCGGTTGCTCAAGTTCAAATCGCCAAATTCCTTCTGAACTCCGCTCAATAAAAGCGCGGTAGCGTTCTTCGCTGTTCCGCAACAAGGCTTCAGCTTGCTTGCGCTCAGTAATATCTCGAATAATACTTAAAACTATTTTTTTATTGCCAATTACTAGGCTTTGGGCACTCACTTCTACCGGAAAGGAACTCCCGTCTTTGCGGTAGTGAATGGTTTCAAACAAAATTCCTTCTTTGTCTGCTTGTTCAATTTGCTGAGCGATTAAATCCCGAGTTTGTGGCGCTCGTAAATCGTTAATCTTCAGGGAAATCAACTCTGACTTAGAGTAACCATAAGCCTTAACAGCAGCTTGGTTTGCTTCAATAATTTGACCATCAAGCTGAATATATAAAACAATGTCACGACTGTGTTGAGAAAGAAGTTGATATCGTTTTAATTCTTCCTCAGCGGCTTTGCGCTCGGTGACATCAGTTAACATCGCGATCGCTTTCGGCATCGCTTCACCTTTCGCGTCGCTGACACCGCCTTCATGAAAAATAAGATTTGTGGAGACAATTGCCCAAAGCGTCGAACCGTCTTTGCGGCGGTAACGGAAGTCAAACTGCTCGTTGATACCCTGTTTTCCTCGCTCCAAAGATTGCTCTAACTGAATGCGAGCCTCTTCATCCATGAAGTCAAAAATTGGACGACCGAGCATCTCTTCTACACCGTAACCGAACATCTCGGCTAACCGTTGATTGACGTACTCTATTCGCATTTGGGCATCCAATAACCAGATGCCCTCGTTAGCCGTCTCGACGATGCTACGATACCGCTCCTCGCTGGCTCGTACTTTTAATATGTTCTTCTCGGATCGATGCTTGGCAGCTTTTAATTCCGCGCTGAGCCAACTAATAAATAATGCCACCAACCCAAACACCGCCACTCGCAGGATGTCCCCTCCACCAAACAAAACTGAATGGAACGGCGGGATAAAAAAATAAGAAATCGTTAAAGTAGACAAAACAGTAGCTAACAGTCCCGGTTTCGAGCCGCCGTACCAGGAACTCAACATCACGGCAGCAAAAAAAAGTGGGGAAATGTGCGGCTGAATGTGCGGCAATAACCACAGCGTCAGTACCCCAGCGCTAGCAACGGCGAGTACAGCAACACCGTAGCGCCGTAATCGAGGGTTGATTTTTTTTAACATATTCTGTTCTCCTGGCGGGTTCGGCATTTGGAGCGCTTCGCACTAATGCCAACACCGATTCTTAATGTAAAAAATGAAAAACGAATCTCCCGCACCAGCGCGATCGCGTTGCGCTGACTTGTCAGTTCGCTGGTTCGCACATCTACCCTAGTGGCTCCTCGATCCGTATCATAGCCAGATGTCAAGGTCTAGCGCCTCTATATTGCAAAATACTGATGATGCCAGTGTTAAACACAAAAATCGGCTCCAATTACGCTGTTGCACAAGATTGCACCATACTGTAACAATTTTGTGAGGTTGGGTTGTAAGGTTAGGAGCATCTCTTTGCTACCCCCGATGCGTTCATCCTTTCATTAGGGAAAGCTCCAGTTACTGCAAGGGTTCAATCGCATTGTGCATTAAGTCTCCTAAAATTATCGGGGGATTAAGAATTTAAAAAAATAATGGCTCGTAGCCCTACTTTATCTTTTGATCGTGGCACTTTAATATTGCATCCGCCTCCTAGGGGCAAAGCTTGGGTGGAATATGCGACTTGGGACGATCGCGTGGAAAAGTTCCGCATTCCGGCGATGCACTATCGTCAACTGGTAGAAGCACTACAAGCGGAAGAAACAAATTTTATCGATGAGGCGAAGGGTTTTCAAGCGCTGGAACTCGTCGCCAGCATGGAAATGGAACCCTACCCGCATCAAACCGAGGCGCTAATGGCTTGGAAGCAAGCGGGACGTCAGGGAGTAGTGGTGCTGCCTACGGCGGCTGGGAAGACGTATCTGGCTCAACTGGCGATGCAGGCGACGCCGCGCAGTACGTTAATTGTGGTGCCGACACTGGATTTGATGCACCAGTGGTATGCCCACTTGACGGCAGCTTTTCCGGATGCAGAGGTGGGGTTGCTGGGAGGGGGTTCGCGGGATAGAACAGCAATTCTGGTTGCCACTTACGACAGTGCGGCAATTCATGCCGAAAACTTGGGCAATCGCTATGCCATGCTCGTGTTTGATGAGTGTCACCACTTACCGACTGATTTTAATCGGGTGATTGCCGAATATGCGATCGCTCCCTACCGACTCGGACTGAGTGCGACTCCGGAGCGTTCTGATGGCAAACACGCCGATCTAAATCTTCTCATTGGTTCCGAAGTTTACCGCAAAACGGCAGAGGAACTTTCGGGTTCGGCACTCGCTGAACATGAGATCGTCCAGATTAAAGTCAAGTTATCGCAACTAGAGCGCGATCGCTACAACGAGTTAATTCAACTCCGCAACAACTTTTTGCGAGAGTCCAATATTTCTCTCGGCAGCATACAAGGCTGGCAGCAGTTTGTGATGAGAAGTGCCGGTTCGCCAGCAGGACGTCGGGCGATGCTAGCCCATCGGGAAGCGAAAGATATCGCCTTGGGTACAGACGGCAAACTGCGAATTCTCGCCAATTTGATTGCCGAACATCACCCAGAACGAATTCTGATTTTTACGGCTGATAACGCTACCGTTTATCGCATTTCCCAAGATTTCTTAATCCCAGCGATTACCCATCAAACGCCGGTGAAGGAACGCCACGAGATATTAACTCGGTTTCGGGAGGGAGAATACAAAACTCTGATCGCTTCCCACGTCCTGAATGAAGGGGTGGATGTCCCCGCCGCTAGCATCGCAATTATCTTATCCGGCACAGGTTCGCAGCGTGAGTTTATTCAGCGCATGGGGCGGGTTTTGCGGAAAAGTCAGGATAAAAATAAACGCGCTATTCTCTATGAGGTAGTGGCGGAAAATACCAGCGAGGAAGGTACATCCCAGCGGCGGCGGGGAGATAAGAAAAACGAACCGCCAAGGCGCAGAGAACGCGAAGAAAGAGAGGAGAAGAAAGGTAAACAATTGGAAATTTTGCCGTCGAAACCGATTTATGGGGTAAATTCTAATGTCGCTAAGCGAGCAGCGGAGTCACCGGCAAAATGGGGAGAGGAGGATGAACCACCCATTAGCGATTAGCAATTAGCAATTAGCAATTATCTAAATCCAAATGTTACCTACCGACCTTTTAATCCACCGTCAAAATGGCGAAACAATAGTCCCAAAGCGCTTAAATATAGATGATAAGCATCTAGAGATTGCATCCGATCTGATTACCTGTTTTCAGGAAGCGCTTGGTTGTACGCAGGGAGAACTCGATCGCCAGTTGCTGGAATTAGAAGGAGATAGCCCAGATTATCGCCTGAAGCGGGGGCTTGCCCACATTCTCAAAAGCAGTTTGTGTACGTTTGAAATCGTTAGTCCCTTAGAACCGCAAGAATTGCGGGAACGAGTCTTTGCGCTGGCGGCTCAATCTGTTCCCAGCCCTCAAGCCTCGGCGCAGACACTAAGCTTATTAGCGGACAAACTCAGCCAGGAACTCGATCGAGAAGTGCTGGCAAGTCAAATCCGCATGGGACTTTACGCAGATTTAGCCGAAAATCGCATCCTCACCCAGTTTGACACTCCGACTCCCGAAAATTTGTTGCACCGCTACAATTTATCCCAGGTGCAGGGTGTCTTCTATCGGGCGAGTCAAATTACTCTGAATGCTCACCGCAACGTTCCGGGCGAATATAAGCTGTTATTCCGCTATCTCAAATTATTTCAATTGATGGCATATATTGAAGGCGATGCGGATCATGGCTTCACGATAACAGTGGATGGCCCTACCAGTTTATTTAAGCCGAGTACGCGCTATGGGTTAGCGATCGCTAAACTCCTCCCAGCTTTACTCCACGTCACTAAATGGAGTCTCAGCGCCACGCTGCAAAACCGCGATGCCTTCACTGGCAACTGGAAAACCGGACGCTTTACGCTGAATTCTGAATGTGGTTTAGTGTCCCACTATCCACCTGGCAAGCCTTATGACAGTATGTTAGAGGCGTCTTTTGCCGACCGCTGGGACGCGCTGAAAAGTGAATGGGTATTAGAAAGAGAAGTTGACCTTATCCCCATTCCAGGCAGTGTCATGATTCCTGACTTTCGCCTCGTGCATCCCGATGGTCGCACGTTCTTACTCGAAATTGTCGGCTACTGGCGTCCCGAATACTTGCAAAAGAAGTTTTCTCAGGTGCGTCGCGCTGAATGCGAGAACTTAATTTTAGCGATTTCTGAGCGGCTAAATTTGGAGAAAGCCGGTGTTAAATTGAACGATGTACCGGCAAGAATTGTTTGGTTTAAAGATAAATTAGCACCCAAGGCGGTGCTAGCGGCAATGGATTAATCTCTACTCGCTTTCACAAGAGTGCCTTCGTCGCTATGCTCATCATGACAGCTCACTTTGGCAATTTGTTTTGGCAATTTGTTATCAACGCTACCGAAATCCAGGTAATCTACTTTTAAATATTTTCTGGCTTCTACTTAACTTTCCGATTCCCTACTTGCATAGAAAACTATATAGCAATTTTCGTTTGGATGCAGTATAGTTTAAACTCCCTCCGGCTTCTCTCCGAAAGCCGAGTGGGGTTTGAGGTTCAATGTGGAGCACACACTTAGCGAAAACCGCGATACCAACTCTCGAAAAAGAATTTTTTTAACGTAGGGACTGCCCCAATACTGCTCCTTGAAAAATAATAATTTTAGCTTGACTTTAGCAGCAAAAAAAACAACAAATACTAATTTTGGTGGTTTAGCTCTCGTCAAATCTTATTAAGGAGTGCCCACTACTTAAGCATTGAGTATACTTTACTTCTACTTCTATCGAAAGTAGGAAGACGATTACAGAGGAATGAGTTTTAATCAAGTGCATCCCGATTTTAGGAGAAACCAAGTAGATACCGATGAATAAAGATCTTAAAACTCAAATTAAAACGCGAGTTGGCATGATGTTGGTTGTGAGTGCTGGAATTTTGCTGAGTTTTCCAGCTACTGCACTAATTAATAGTCCTAATAATCACTCCAATGCTGGTAGTGAATCCGAGCAAGCTGATTTAACTGTGAGTAGCCAAGAGTTATTAGCTCAAGATGCGCCAGCCAGCCCCGAAGATAGTCCCGAAGCCAGTCCCGAAGCCAGTCCCGAAGCTAGCCCTGAAGCCAGTCCTGAAGCTAGTCCCGAAGCCAGTCCTGAAGCCAGTCCTGAAGCTAGCCCCGCAGCTAGTCCTTCAACCACAAGTACTATGAACAACAACAACACCGACCTCATGCCAGGAATTTGGCTATGTTTAAATAATCCTAGCCCGCAGTGTGGTAATCCCCCAAGACCTTAAACTCTCCACCTGTCTGTAGTGCGAAGGGGGCGCGAAGGGAGCGCGATCGCACTCCAGCGACCAATAAAAAAGCCCCCAGAAATGGGGGCTTCTTCTTTATGTTTTAGTAGCGACGAGAGAAACTGTTGTTTCTGCGACCGCCACCATCAGACGAACTTCTGTCTTCGCGGGGCTTGGCTTTATTCACTTTCATGTCACGACCCATCCATTCAGCACCATCCAGGGCTTCAATGGCAGCTGTTTCTTCAGCCTCGGTAGACATTTCCACAAAACCAAAGCCGCGCGGACGACCTGTTTCGCGGTCAGTGGGTAGCTGAACCCGCTTTACAGAACCATATTCTGCAAAAACGCCGGTTAAATCGGCTTCGGTAACGTCGTAGGACAAATTACCTACATAAATAGACATAGATCGACTCCAAAATCATAGGAACGTGGAGATTTAGATTTCGGAGAGGAGTCTGTTAAGACCAAGACGAAAAAGCCAGTCAATAAAAACAAAACCTTGCAACCGAATCAACTCTCATTTGAGATGATAGCATTTTAGAATTTGATCTGGAAAAGAGCCATAAAAGTATTACAAAACGCAATATTGAGGATGATGTAGGGGCAAAAGGCGCTCGCATACTTGGATCGGCAGTTCTCTCCCCTTCTCTCCACTTAACCGAGGATAACGGTGCGCGATCGCATCAAAAGAGTCAGTACCCGCATGGGCGAGGAGACTCCATCCTGACAGCCCTATTTTCCAGTGAAATCCAAAGCGCTGAGTGCTGACAAAATGTATCTTCAAGAAGACGTTAAGCTGCATAGAAACTGTAAGTAAGTTTGGGTTGTTTGGAATCAGCAACCAGAAGCACAGAATTTGGACGGGTCTACGCGCTTAAACAACAAGCCATGTCTTCAGCCTTGCAGCCAGAATCGGATAGCTACGGATAACAGATGCGATAACCGCAAGCCTTCTACAACTCAAAATCTAAAATGGGATTAGTGTTGTGGATCAAAGCGATTGACGAAGGCGGCTACTGCAATCATTGGCAACCCCACCAACAGGCAAATGAGCCATTGATTTAAGTTCAGTGGTGTTGTGGAGAATAAGCCATTCATTAGGCTCCACTGACTGAAGATTACTTGCAAAAGCAAAGTGCAGGCAATCCCAATTGCCAGGGCTGGGGAATTGCGAATGCGTCCGATGCCACGAATTTTGGCGATGACAGCATTTCCAAAGTGGCTAATGCTTAAAAGATAAAAGATTCTCCCGACCACTAAAGCCTGGATTGCCATTGTGCGGGCTAAATCAATATTCCCGGTTGTTTGTTTCATCCATTCAAATACGCCAAAAATTACAATCCAGTTAAAAGCAGAAATTACTAAGATCCGCTTTAACAGACTGCCAGAAAGCAAGGGTTCATTCGGGTTGCGTGGAGGCTGTTGCATCACCTGCTGAGATTTAGGCTCAAAGGCTAAGGGGACGGTCATGGCAATAGAATTAACCATATTGAGCCAGAGAACTTGTAAAGATAAGATGGGCAATTCTCTAGCGAGTAACACGCTAATCAAAATCGTCATCGATTCGCCACCATTAACGGGGAGAATGAAGGCGATCGCTTTCAGGAGATTTCGGTAAACGGTACGACCTTCCTCAACAGCCGCTTCTATCGAGGCAAAGTTATCATCGGTCAAAATCATATCGGCGGCTTCTTTTGCCACCTCAGTACCCGCACCTCCCATTGCAATCCCAATATCTGCTTGCTTGAGTGCAGGCGCATCGTTAACCCCATCCCCCGTCATCGCGACAACTTCGCCTTTAAGTTGTAAAGCTTCGACAAGACGGAGTTTTTGTTCCGGTGCGACACGGGCAAACACGACTCCATCTTCTACCGCTGTCGCCAGTTCTTGTTCATTCATTTGAGCAAGTTCTTGCCCGGTAAAGGCCAGAACTTCCCCATGCCTTTTCAACTCCATGCGAGAAGCGATCGCAGCTGCGGTGACAGCATGATCGCCCGTAATCATCTTGACTTGAATCCCCGCTTCTTGACAGGCTTGCACGGCAGCGATCGCTTCTTTTCGCGGCGGATCGATCATGCCCTGCAATCCGATAAAAATCAGATTCTTTGCAATATCACCATGATCTACTGATTGTTGCTCGGCTGACACGGGCTTCTTCGCCAACGCCAACACCCGTAGCCCCTGTTCTGCCATTGCATCGACTTCCCGATGCACCGTTTGTCCATCCACAGGGATCAAACTCCCATCAGCATCTAGCATCTGCTGACAGCGCTGGAGAATTGCCTCCACCGAACCCTTCACGTAAATCGTCGTACCGGGGTTTCCCCGCCCGTCCCCATCGCTTTTACCTTCATGCAACGTTGCCATGTACTGAAATTCAGACTCAAACGGAATAACATCCAGCCTAGGCATTTCTCGCTCTAAGTTTGACTGCTTTAATCCCACTTTATTGGCAACAGCAATTAACGCTCCCTCTGTCGGATCGCCAATCACAACCCATTGCTCGTCCTTGACTTCCAGGTGAGAGTCATTGCATAACAATCCGGCTTTTAAACACTCTAGAAGAACGGGGAAATTGTTCAGGTTAATCGGCTTTTCTTCTAACAGGATTTCCCCTGCCGGATTGTAGCCGCTACCGCTGGCTGTATAGTGCTGACCTCCGGCATAAATAACTTGTACCGTCATCTGGTTTTCAGTCAAGGTGCCGGTTTTGTCAGAACAAATGACTGTAGCACCACCCAGAGTTTCAACGGCTGGCAACTTACGGACAATGGCGTGACGACGCGCCATGCGGGAAACGCCAATCGCCAGCGTCACCGTCACAACGGCGGGTAATCCTTCGGGAATCGCACTCACTGCTAAGGCTACGGCAGCTTCAAACATTTTTACCCAGGAATTGCCGTACCCCCATCCCACTGCAAACGTCAGCGCGGCGACTCCTAGAATGACGTACAGCAACTTTCGACTGAATTTGTCAAATTTGCGAGTTAAGGGGGTTGTCAGGCTGCTTCCCCGATCCATTAACTGGGAGATTCGCCCGGTTTCAGTCGCCTCCCCAATTGCGACGACAACGCCCCTGGCAGTACCAAATGTCACGAAGCTGCCAGCATAAGCCATATTGGTTCGCTCCGCCAAGGGTGCGTCTAGGTGCAAAAGCGGGGCTTCTGTTTCCGCCTCTTTTTGTACTGCAACCGACTCGCCGGTGAGTGCAGATTCGTTCACTTGCAAGTTACGCACCTTCACCAGTCGCAAATCGGCGGGTACTTTGTCTCCAGAAGTGAGGAGTACGAGATCGCCCGGTACTAACTCAGTCGAAGGAACTTGTACTTTTTGACCCTCGCGCAGTACATTTGCATCTGTTTGAACAGAAGAAGCTAAGGCAGCGATCGCGCTTTCGGCTTTTGATTCTTGGACAAATCCGATAATGGCGTTAATTAGCGTCACGCCCCAAATTACCCACGCATTCACCCATTCCCCTAGAAATGCCTTGACTGCACCAGCAATTAACAAAATATACAGGAGCGGTTGATTAAATTGCTGGAGAAAGCGCACTAAGGGACTTTTTCCGGCTTTACCCTTGAGTTCGTTCGCTCCAAAACGTTCCTGTCGCTTTGCTACTTCAGCGGATGTCAAACCTGTTTCTATGTTGCTGTCTAAATTCTGAGCAACTTCTCCCACAGGTAGATGATGCCACTGATTTCCCACTGATTTCTCTTTCGCTGTTGCTGTCATTTTGTTGGCTCCTTTAGAGGCAAGAAGTCTATCTTTTGCAGACAAAAAACCAAAGGAGATTAGTTTCTTGCAGAGATTCTGTTTTCTTTAGTGTTAGTAACAAATGTGACTAGAAAGTGACAGCGATCGCAAACAAAGTCGAATGTGCCGATTGTCGTCCAGCACAGCCATCTCGGTTCTCGCTAAGCTGAGAATACTAGCTCAACATGATGGCTGATGCCAGCAGCGATGAATCACAAAAGGATTTTTCGATTGATTCAAATTCAACAAACTAAAACAGCAACCAGCAGAAGCATACCCGCGCAAAATTTAAAGGCAACCATCAGGCGTCAGCGACGACCAAGGATAGCTTGGATATTCTGGATACCGATGGCTCTAGGATTGGTGGGGTGCGAACCTGCCGCAGAGTTATTGCGGCAATTGCCTGGACAGGATGTACCCGAAGCGCCGAAATTGCCTAACAGCGCCGCTCAATCCCTCACCAGTGCCCAGATGGAAGCTTCTGTCCGTCAGCGGATCAACGAAGTCCGCCAAAAGAATGGCTTAAATCCACTTCAAAACAACGAAAAATTAGCACGGGTTGCTCGCAATTACAGTCAGAAGATGGCTCGTGAGAACTTCTTCAGCCACGATAGTCCAGACGGCAGCACTTTGACTAAACGGGTTCGTGCGGGGGGAATCTCCTACTGGATGGTCGGGGAAAATTTGTTTAAAAGTGTTAATGCTCCCCAACCCGTACCGTTAGCTGTTGAAGGATGGATGAATAGTCCCGGACATCGCGCAAATATTTTGCAAGCCGAATACGCCGAGACGGGTATCGGAGTTTGGCGGCAAGGAAACACTTGTTACATTACGCAGTTATTCTTGCGATCGCAATTTTCACCCAAAGATTTATTCAAGAAATTGTGATGACAATTGCTTGACGACGATCTGAAACCTGAAACTGCTGTCATTAAAGAAAAAGCCCTCTTGCTGTTGAACAAGAGGGCTGTATTTTATGGTGTGAGGAGTAGAACTTTGCAGTTCTTACTATCAGCCTACTCAGCGAATGTGACGTTTTGGTGACTATCCGATGACATTTCTTACACCATCAGCATTGGCTGCCATCCATCAATTAGAAGAAGCATCGCTGCCGCTGCATCCCCAGATTTAGAACGACAATGCATGGCTAAGTGTTTAGAAAGCTGCCTGTGTCGGGTGAGCCGAAAAACCTATTGCATCATTCAGGCACTCGCCAAGGCAGCGGATAGAGATATAGAGAACGGCTTAATCTTTTTCGGAGCATACGCCGGACGCGCAGACCGAATTATGTCTGTCGCTGAGGTGATGGCGGAGTTAACCGGAACGTGTTGAGATCGAATCGGGTGCGTACCTGCCTGTGGCGGGATCTCTTTTAGCGATCGCATTTCCTGACAAGTTCCTCAAACTGCGTTTCTATAATGAGACTGGGGAATAATACTTAGCTTGAACGGTGATGGCTGAGCGAACCTCTTTTCAAGAGAACCCCCTACAGTTGCAACACTTAAAGGCAACAGAGATGACTATTGAAGAGATCCTGAATCGGTATGCCGAAGGCAAACGAAGCTTTCAAAGGGTCAACCTGCGAGAGGTTGATTTGCAGAATGCTCACTTTCATGGTGTGAACTTCAATCAGGCAGATTTACGGCAAGCGCGATTGGGTAAAACGGACTTTAGCCGAGCCAGCTTCCGGGAAGCAGACCTCAGCGAAGCGCTCTTGTGCGGAACTGATTTGAGCGAAGCTGATTTGGATCGAGCCATTCTACGAGAGGCAGACTTGAGTGGTGCCGAGCTGAGTTACGCCAATCTGGAGCGAGCGAACTTGAGTAAAGCAACCTTAGGAGGTGCGAATTTAGTCCGCGCCAGATTATTTCGTGCCAATTTGTTTGACGCCAATTTGCGTCCTACGTCCGACCAAGCGACGGATCTGAGTCATGCGATTTTAAGCGATGCAGACCTATGCTACGCCAATTTAAGTGGAGCTGTTTTGTATCGGGCAAATCTAAATGGTGCAAAGCTTTGCCGCGCTCATTTAAATCGAACGCCACAACAAGGAATGAAATCAACCGATTTGAGCGCAGCCAACTTGCGAGGAGCTGACTTGAGTTATGCCGATCTCACAGGAGCAATTTTACACAAGGCAAATTTGAGAGATGCTGATTTGACAGGCGCTGTGCTGACGGATGCAGAGTTGCAGGGAGCAATCATGCCCGATGGATCGGTGCATGAGTGAGAGCGATCGCACGCTTGAAGTTAGCAATGAACCGAGTGACGAATTCCGATGGGCGATCGTGCTTTTACTGGATTAGCGATCGCCTTACAATCCAGAGAGATGTCATTACGAGATTTTCAACAAATACGCTAATTTCGAGAAGCGAATCAAGCAAGCTTTTTCGTCATAAATATGCTGTTCGGGTCATCAATGTAGCCAGCGAAGGGGCCTCGGTACTCGAACCCATACTGCGCGTACAATGCTCGTGCTGGAGCGAACTCAGGCATTGCCCCTGTTTCTAAATTTAGGCAATCATAAGCACGCCGTTCAGCTTCTTTGATGATGTGTTCAAGAAGCTTTGAGGCGACACCCCTACGACGGTGAGCCTTGGCGGTACGCATTGATTTGACTTCACCACTTCTTGAATTTAGTTCTTTGAGTGCCCCACATCCGAGTAATTCATCACCCTCCCAAGCCGTCCAGAAAGTAATTTCGGGCGATCGCAATGCCTCTAAATCAAGAGCATGAACGCTTTCAGGCGGCGTAATTTCATGCATATCTTCGAGATGTTCTCGGAGAAAATCAGCAATCTTTTTACCTGTCAGGTCATCTTTGCGAATCTGCAATCAACTCATCTCCTTAATTTACTAGGAAATTTTACTCTAATGAGGGATGGCTAACGGCTTCATGACAGGAACTACTCTACTAATTGATGGCGGAAATGCGTTAGTTTAATGCACGCAAGTAAACGCCCTATAACAATCGTGTTGCAAACGGACGATCGCTCCCACCCTACGAAGCGATCGCGCTCCTCAATTCCCAAACCGTTCCTCGCAGAGCTTCAGCATCAACTGGTTTGAAAAGTTAATTCGCAGGTGATGACTGCGATCGCAAGCTGAAACGGTAATTTGTTTGCTGCTTTCAACCACTTGGATTGAGATGTGCAAGAAGCCAACCAAGCGGAGCGAAGCTAGGTTGAGAGGAAGTTTCTGTCTATCTCGCTGAACTAGCATCCGATCCGGAATATTTCTACCGATTCATCTGATTTGGTCTGAGATCGGGAATTCGTCAATCTATCAATCTGATGCGAGAGTATTAGACAGAAACTTTCAGTCTAATAATACTTAAGCTGTACCATCTTCCAAGTTGGTCTCATTTCCAATCAATTCATAAAATTGCGAAATCTGTTCGGTAGAGCTGATGTGATAAACCCTTTTAGTATTTTGCGCCTGTTCGATATACTCACGATATTTGGGGGTCAAATATTTGTAGCATAACCAAAGTACGCGGTAGCTATTAAGTGAACTCTTTAATATTGGACTTTTTTCAGGCCAGCCTTCAGGGGGTTTAAAAAAACCTGCGATCATTCGTTTAGTTACCCACCAAAAATGCACATGGATTGGTAGATCCACAAAAACCAAAGTATCCGCTTCATCAAGTCGCAGCCAGACGGTTTCCTTGCAACCAAAACCGTCAATAATCCATCGGTCAGTAACTAAAATTTGCTGATGGCCGTGCTTATAGACTTCATGGGGAACTGGCGTGCCCCCCACTTGATATTGAATCTTGTCCAAGACGTGAAGTGGCAAACCCGTGATTTCGGATAGTCTCTTGCTTAGAGTTGATTTACCGCCTCCAGCATTGCCAAATACTGCTACTTTTTTCATCGCCATTCTCCTTTTAGTCCTTTTCTGTCACCTCGTAGACTAGATTGAGTGATGAAACCGAGCAATTCCAGTCTTTTGAATATCTAATAAAAAACGCTTGCACCGGACGGTCGGTATATACTTATGCTGAATTATATTTTACTTGCCGCCTGTGAAGCGCAAGCCGTTATGAGGATGAAGATTGGTAGTAGTCCATTACTAGCTGACGAGCGATCGCCCTCTCGCCACAGAGCGCTCGTCTGACCATGTAGTATCAGTATAGACATCTATCTTTAGATGTATTAAAGTGCCACTTCGCCGGGTGGCATTATAGCCTTGAGTAAGGGCTGCCGATCCCCATTCACGAGATATTGCTATGAATAGTTCTCTTAAGTCTGAAACATCCATGAAGCGACTCGAAATTCCTTTAGAGCGGGATATATTTTTACGTACCTTAATTCGAGAGTTGGCAGGTACATTACAGGATGTCGTGGGCTTAGAGGAAGCCTCCGGGTTTATTAGTGTCGTGGGTCAAAACATGGGGAGGCAAATCGACCGGGACTATAAAGCGGCTCTAGAGGTATCCCATCTAACGCGAGAGCAAGTTGCTGATGTTTTGGTAGATTTGAAGAAGCGAATCCAAGGTGACTTTTATATTATTGAACAAACGGATGAAAAGATTGTCTTAGGGAACCGGGCGTGCCCGTTTGCCGAAAAAGTCATCGATCGCCCTGCTATGTGTATGATGACCTCCAATGTTTTTGGCTCCATTGCAGCGGACAATCTGGGGTACGCCAAAGTAGAACTGCAAGAGACGATCGCAATGGGTGCGCCTGGATGCCGTGTGGTTGTTTATTTGAAACCCACCCCAGAGGCAGAAGAAAGTCACGGCAGAGAATACTTCAAAGGAGAGAGTGAGGGAGATGACGAGGGGTGACACCCGAACAGTTTCTCGAATTCGCTAGACCTTTACCCGAACCCATGCTCCTAATTGCCGGAAATGGTCAGCTTCTGGCTGCCAATCCGCCATTTTCCAAGATGCTGGGGCTACCCCGTCAGCTCCTGCAAGAGAAAATGCTCTTTGAGATGGTCGTCGATCCTGCTGATAAGGTTAAACAGTATCTGCGTGCTTGTTCCAGCAGTCGAGAAATGGTGATTGGCTCATTAACCTTCAATGCTAACAATGGAGAGACTTGCTTGTGTCGCTGTGAAGGAGCGGTCATCCGACCGCGATCGCCTGAATCCCCGGCACTTATTCTCTTACGCTTGAAAAACAAGGAATCTGCCAGTAGCCGATTCACCCTGCTGAACAAGAAGATCGATGAATTAGCCAAAGAGATTCGGCAGCGTCAACGAGCGGAAGAAGAGCGAGCTAAACTTCTGGTGCAGGAACAGAAAGCACGAGTAGAAGCTGAGAAGCTGAATCGATTGAAGGATGAATTTCTATCCACCGTATCCCACGAACTGCGAACCCCTCTCAATGCCATCCTTGGCTGGTCTAATATCCTGAGAACTAGCAAGGTAGACGCAGCCAAGATGCATCGGGCGTTGGAAACGATAGAGCGCAATGCCAGATCCCAGGCACAGTTGGTTGACGATCTCCTGGATATTTCCCGCATCATTACAGGCAAGATTCGCCTCAATGTGCAAACAGTTGACCTATTGCCCGCGATTCAGGCAGCAATCGATACGGTGCGTCCTGCTGCTGATGCCAAGAATATTCGCTTGCAGTCGGTGCTCGATCCAGCAGCAGGCCCTGTTTTAGGAGACTCCGAGCGATTACAACAGATTGTCTGGAATTTGCTCAGCAATGCGATCAAGTTCACACCGAAACAGGGGCGGGTTCAGATTGGTCTGCAACGGATTAATTCTCATATTGAGATTGTGGTGGCAGATACGGGTCAAGGCATCAGTGCAGAATTCCTCCCCTACGTCTTTGAGCGCTTTCGTCAGGCAGATGGTTCCATCACTCGTTCCTTTGGCGGATTGGGGCTGGGTTTAGCGATCGTTCGCCAATTGGT
Organism: Trichocoleus sp. ST-U1; assembly: GCF_039961835.1. Taxonomy (NCBI): domain Bacteria; kingdom Bacillati; phylum Cyanobacteriota; class Cyanophyceae; order Leptolyngbyales; family Trichocoleusaceae; genus Trichocoleus; species Trichocoleus sp. ST-U1. The sequence continues at coordinate 36,899 of NZ_JAMPJZ010000025.1, read as the reverse complement.
AGAACTGCATGGGGGAACGGTGCATGCTCAAAGCCCCGGAGAAGGACAAGGTGCAACATTTACCGTCAAACTACCCCTGCTTGCCGTTGGGCCAACAGCGATTGAACCAGAACGGGTGCATCCAACCGTGGGAGACAGTGTCCCATTTGACTGCTCCTCTCAACTAGAGGGATTGAAGATACTGATCGTGGATGATGACCCGGATATGCGGGATTTGCTCGCCTACACGCTGGAAGTTTGTGGGGCAGAAGTCATCGCTGCCGCTTCAGCAGACGAAGCCATCTCAGCACTGACCCAATCTTCACCACCGATAGATATATTAATCAGTGATATTGGGATGCCAGATGAAGACGGTTATGCTCTGTTGCGTCGCGTCAGAGCTTTGGAGTCAAACAATAAAGGCAGAATTTCCGCGATCGCCCTGACCGCCTATGCTAGAACTCAAGACCGCACGGCTGCGCTTTTAGCAGGCTTTCAATCCCATATTGCCAAACCCGTTGAACCTGCTGAATTAATTGCAGTAATTGCCAATTTAACTGGACGAATCAGCGGTACCTAGAATATTACGGAACCGTTCCTCGCAATGCCTCAGCATCAATCGGTTTAACAGGTAAATTCGCAGGAGATGACCGCGATCGCAAGCTGGAGCGATAATTTGCGTAATGCTTTCAACCACTTGGGTTGAGATGTGCGATCGCAGAAATCTTTAAATAGCGATCGCAAGAGCAATGTAAACGGCGGAAAAACTCCGGATGTTCTGTAGAAAAAAGCGGCTCCACAAGCGAGATTTCCAGGTTTACCGGAGTTGAGGATGCGATCGCAAGCTCACTGCTCACCCACCGCTCCCCTGAATTCCCACCGCCAAACGAATCTTCTCCGGCAAAAAATTCAAATCGTCTCAATTACAAAAATTTACTTAAAACTCTCTCACTTCAAGCGCAAGCGGGGGAAGATAAGGAGGAGTTTTTCTTCGCGACGGTTTGGATTGGGTTCGGGACTCCCGGAATGGAGAACCCAATTAATTCGGTTTTTCCCGGCGAGATTTGCTGGTTTCCAAGGCTGGTTATTCAGTTAATTCTGAATTCCAAGGTTACTGTCACTTTCTGGTCACATTTATTGATGACCCTGAAGATGGAAACTTACCCGACCCTGTAACAAAACGATTGATGATAAGGAGTTTTGGTTATGGTTGGAATCCTCATCACCTGGTTAGTCACTACTATCAGTTTTTTAATTATTTCCCGGCTGCCGATTGGCGTAGAAATCGACACTTTTGGAAAAGCCGCAATTTCCGCAGCAGTTTTTGGAATTTTGAATGCTCTCTTAAAACCCATCTTAGGGTTCTTCACCTTTCCATTCATTCTTTTGTCATTTGGTTTATTCCTGTTTGTCTTAAATGCAGTTATTTTCGGTTTAGCCGCTTGGTTAGTGACAGGATTTCGGTTACGGTGGGGTTTTTGGAGTGCTTTGCTTGGCTCCCTGGCGCTGAGCATTGTTAATTCTGTACTTTTCCATCTGCTAGCATCGCTCAGAATGTAAGCGCAGGCTGGTTCTGAGCGGGGAGAGAGAACCGGAAGTAGAGGGTTCAGAGAGTCCGGATTGAGTGAGAGTAACTGTCTAGAAGGATCGGTTTTTCAATTGGTAACGCACTAGCGTCCTAACATTTTCAGCAGACAGTCCTAATTCTTGCGCGATCGCAGCTTCCACCTGACTGAATTCTGTTACTGGAAACTCAAATTCTAACTTTTTGAGTGTCGAATCTGTCGTTTTGACCTGTACTTTGGTAAATCCCTGCTCTTTGTCAATTTCTGCTTTGATGACTAGCAAGGTGACTGAAAGTTGCACTTCCAACTGTGTATCAGCTTGAAGCTTATCAACCGTATCGTAGGAGCGACTTAATGCTTGGTCTGTTACCAGTCCACCCCCAACCCAAAAAATAATTCCTAGCAGGGGTAGAGGTAGCCAAAATTCTAGCCCTAAAAAATGTAATCTTTGTAACCAACGGGGAGAGGACATAGGGAGAGGTGAGGAATTTTAGCTTCACAGCTAATTGAGTTTAAGGGAAAAAAACAATCAAATTCGACATCAAAAGTCAAAATTTAAAAGATATAAAAAGAGAAGATTCACTTTTGACTCTTGATTTTCTTCGGTACTCGATAAAAATCTGACTGGTGGAAGACGTGCGATCGCTTTAGGCTTCTCTACTATGAGCAGCGCGATCGACGATTCTCCGGAAAAGAGGTTTCACTAAAGCGTCTTATGAGAATTTTACTGGTAGAAGACGACCCCGAACAATTAGAGCCACTAAACGCAGCTTTGTTGCAAGCCGGACATATTGTCGATGGCATTGAGGATGGGGAAACTGCCCAATGGCTGATCTCTCAAAAAGACTATGACTTGTTAATTTTAGACTGGATGTTGCCGACAGTCAGCGGGTTGAGCCTTTGTCGCCAGTATCGACAAGCAGGGAAAACCTCGCCGGTGTTGATGCTGACTGCCAAAGACACGACTGTGGATAAAGTTACGAGTTTGGATGCAGGTGCTGATGATTATCTGGTTAAACCGACTGATATTATCGAACTTTTGGCACGGGTGCGGGCATTGGGAAGGCGATCGCCTCTATGGCAGGGAGATATCCTCCGCATAGAAGATTTACAACTGCACTTGAATAGCTTGACTGTTGAACGGGGACAGACAACTATCCAATTGTCCGCCCGCGAGTTTCAGCTATTAGAATACTTCCTGCGCCACCCTCATCAGGTCTTAACCCGCGATCAAATTGAACAAGCCTTGTGGGAGTGGGGTGCAGAACCAGAGAGCAATGCCGTAACTACCCTTGTCCGGAGGCTGCGGCAGCGTTTGCAGTTAGTCGGTGCGGCAGATTGGATTGAAACAGTCTATGGCATGGGATATCGCCTCAATCCTTCGGGAAGTCAAAAGTAAAAAGAGAAGAAATTCAAAAGAGAAATGAATCAAAATGACAGAATAAATCTTTCTTTTGCTTTTTGCCTGTCTTGCCCCAAATTCGGGTGTAACTTTGCTTCCCTAAATCTTCAGGCGCTTTTTAACTTTGCCTTTTTCCATGTTTGGTCGTAGCCGTCGCAATCTGGCTCGCTGGTTCACCCTATCAATGGGAAGTATTTTGGTGATTTTTGCAGGAGTCGTCTACTACGTAGAAGTTGCAGACGCGCTCTTAGCATTGGATCGATTACTCTACCAACAAACCAAGGTAATGGCAGCGAGCGTGAATTATGAGCGTCGCAATGGTCAGTGGCAGGTAGAGCTGGACAATGTGCCACTTTTGGGAAATAACCCACAGCCGTTGGATAGTGGGCTGGCGTATGGGCGTTGGTACGATGCCAAAGGGCAATTGGTGCAATTTTTTGGTACGCTTCCCCCAGAGAAGCTGACGGTGACAGATGGATTTCAAACCATCAAAACTGCCAATGGCTCTGCACGTTGGCTGCGTCAGGTAACGCTGCCTGTCTACGAGAAGAGTGTATTAATTGGTTATCTCCAGGTTGCGACTTCCCTGACATCCACTCAAGAGGCTTTGTCTGAATTGCGGCTGGTTCTGACGCTCTTGGTGCCAGTCACCTTGGGGGTAATTAGCCTGACTGGGTGGTTTTTGGGGGGGCTAGCGATGCAACCGATTCGTCATGCTTACGAGCAACTGCATCGCTTCACCGCAGATGCTTCCCATGAATTGCGGACACCATTGGCGGCGATTCTTAGCAATGCACAAGTCGGGTTGCTGTCTGACGATCATTCACAGCAACGGCTTCGGCTAGACAAGATTGTGAATGTTGCTAAGTCAATGAATTCGCTGGTGAGTAATCTGCTGTTTTTGGCTCGGAATGATGGGTCATTATCTCCTGAATCTTTGAGAAAGATTAATCTAACTCTTTTGCTACAGGAGCTAGCAGAGAATTATGCAACGCAAGCAGCCACCAAAAATCTAAATTTTGTTAGTAATCTGCCGACTGAGAGCTTGGAGGTGAAGGCCGATCCAGAGTTGCTCCGTCTGGCGGTGATGAACCTGCTGAGTAATGCTTGCAAATATACCCTGGAGGGCGGTGAAGTTCAACTGCGATTGTTTACGCGATCGCATTTGGCTATTATTCAAGTTTCAGACACTGGGATGGGGATTGCGGCGACTGATTTGCCGCATATTTTTGAACGGTTTTATCGGGTGAATCGCGATCGCTCTCGCACTACAGGGGGTTTTGGTTTGGGATTAGCGATCGCTGAGCAAATCGTCAAAGCTCATGGAGGTGGGATCGAAGTCACCAGTGTAGTCGGTCAAGGATCAACTTTTCAAATTGAGCTGCCACTCCAGTAGCAAAAATAACCTGGCGATTGGAAATCGCGGCTACGCCAACCCCCCTTACCCCCCTTCAAGAAGAAGAGGGGACATAAGTTGCTTCGCTTCTATTCAACCAAGTCCGCCTGCGCGGAATCAATTCAGCCTGCGGAGGCAGGCTTTGTTTGTGTAGCCCCAGACTTCCAGTCTGTGGGGGATTTGCAAATACGGGATGCTCCCACTGTCACTTTCTAGTCACATTTGTTGCCAACACTGAAGATAGCAGGAGCAGAAGGTTATCACTCCTAAATCATTTTTCTTTAGTTAGTTTTCAACACTTTTTTTCATGGAGTTAGTGTAAATCCGATGTTGTTCAGAGGTACTTCTTCTCTACTCTGCCTTGCCGCTCTGGCTGTTGTTTGTAGTGGTTTATCAGCTCAAGCTGAAACTGACGACTTCACCCCTAAGACAGATGCGTTTGCCAGAGTACCTAATCATAATTTTGAATCAAATAAGACTCCAATTCAATCTGACCAAGTTACAACTTTCTTTGTACAAGAACAAGTGAATGTAGCGAATTCAGGTTCACCTGATTCTGTTGTAAAGGTACTGACAGAATCAACAATTCAAGAGCAAGATTTTTCAGAAATAAAATTGCCAACTGCCACTGCATCAGCCGAGGCGAATCAATCTCCATCTAACCTTTCTAGCGAGACAAAGCAGGAAATTCCTGAGAAAACAGCGATCGCAACCTCCGATGCGGTAAACCCAGAGCAGATTGTAGACAAAAGGGTGAAAACGTCTGCGTCGGCTTTGACTGTTGAACCTTCAACACCTCAACTCCCAGAAGCAGCGACGACTGAAACCACAGCGCCGGAAATCGCTCAAGTGGATGTAATACCTGGTAGAGCCACTCGCTCTGGCCCAAGTTATATCGGGGTTGCAGGCAACATTGGGTTGGGTGGCGATACAACTTTGAGTGAAGGTGCCTTTGCAGTCATTAGCAAAATTGGACTCACTCGGAATTTTTCTGTGCGACCCGCTGCTTTATTTGGCGATAATACAGTTTTTCTGGTTCCACTTACTTACGATTTCCCCTCTCAAGGAGTGGAACAAATCAGATACCGTGTAGCCCCTTATATTGGAGGCGGAGTGGCGATTTCAACGGGTGACGATAGCACTATTGGCGCACTGATTACGGGCGGGGTCGATGTTCCATTATCATCCCAATTCACCGCAACCGCTGGCGTGAATGTCGGTTTTGTTGATGAAACAGAGGTGGGATTATTAATCGGAGTTGGTTACACTTTCTCAGGACTTTAAACCGACTTTGCTTTAATCTTTTCACATCGCAACTCAAAGAAATTACGATCGCAACGGTGAAGGTGCCAGAATGAGCAGACGGGTAAACGACAGTCTCCCAAATCAAGTCTTCGCGGTAAGCAAAACAGCAGCACCCAAGCCAGCGCTGGCTTTCGTAGACGCGATCGCTCTAATTGTCGGTATCGTGATTGGTGCCGGAATTTTCGAGACACCATCCCTAGTCGCCGCTGCTTCTGGGAGTGAAGCGGTTGCACTTTCCCTGTGGATTCTGGGTGGCGGGATGTCCTTAGTCGGCGCATTGTGCTACGCAGAATTGGCAACGGCATATCCTCACGCTGGGGGCAATTACTATTACTTGATGCGTGCCTTCGGCAAAAACATCGCCTTCTTTTTTGCTTGGGCGCGAATGACGGTGATTCAAACAGGTTCGATTGCCCTGTTGGCGTTCGTATTCGGAGACTATGCCTCGCAATTACTGCGCCTTGGGAATTATTCATCCTCACTTTACGCAGGGATTGCGATCGCCCTGTTGACAGGTTTAAATATCATCGGCGTTCAGCAAGGAAAGTGGGCGCAGAATTGGCTAACAGTCGCCAAAGTGGGTGGCTTGCTGTTGGTGGTAATTGGGGGTTTAGCCTTTGCCGTTCCCAGTCTCCCGGAGGTGCCTGCTGCACCAGCAACATCCCAAACAAACTTTGGGATGGCAATGCTTTTCGTGCTGTTGTCCTATGGCGGCTGGAATGAAGCGGCTTATATCTCAGCCGAGTTACGCAACGTCAACCGAAACATGGTGCGATCGCTGCTAGTGAGTATCGGCATCATCACGACAATTTACTTAGCGATAAACTTCGCGTACATCCACGGTTTAGGATTGGCGAACATGGCAGCCTCAGAAGCCGTAGCAGCGGATTTGATGCGTCGTGCAGTTGGCGAACCCGGTGCTTGGTTTATCAGCTTCCTGATTGCCATTTCTACCTTGGGTGCGATCAACGCCACGATTTTCACCGGCGCACGTACCAATTACGCCCTCGGACAAGATTTTTCCTTGTTCAGCTTCCTCGGACGCTGGCACCATCGCGCCAGTACGCCAGCCAATGCCTTGCTAGTGCAGGGTGCGATCGCGTTAGCCCTCGTGTTTCTGGGAACTCTCACCCGCGAAGGCTTTAAAACGATGGTGGACTACACTGCGCCGGTGTTCTGGTTCTTCTTCCTGCTATCGGGTATCTCGCTGTTAGTGTTACGAGTTCGAGAACCGCAAGTAGTGCGACCCTTCCGCGTCCCTCTCTATCCTCTAACGCCCCTACTTTTTTGTGCAATCTGTGCTTATTTACTCTACTCCAGCGTTGCCTATACAGGGATTGGGGCGCTTGTCGGAGTGGCTGTCGCGATCGCTGGCGCACCGCTATTGCTGTTATCTCGTCGTCGGCAAATTTGAGCAAAACGTTAACAACTCAAAAGGAGAAGATGCAATGCAATTACAACAAATTAAGCTGTTGCTGGTTGCTAGTTTGAGTGCGGGTAGCTTCTTGTTCGCAGGCTGCACCCAACAACGCCAGTTTGAGGCACAAACTCAACCCGATCTTCAAGCCCAAGCGCCCACCGCACCGACCGCACCGAGTGTTCAAGTCGAAGCACCCGCAACCGACGTTCAAACCCAACAACAGCCAGCGGATGTGCCCTTTGTACCAACCCCCGAAGTCGTCGTCGCCGAAATGCTCAAACAGGGGCAGGTAAAAGGGAACGATGTACTCTACGACCTCGGTAGTGGTGATGGACGAATCGTGATTACCGCTGCAAAACAATTTGGCACTCGCGGAACTGGTGTAGATATCAATCCGCAGCTGGTTCAAGAAAGTCGAGAAAATGCCCAAAAATCGGGTGTAAGCGATCGCGTGCGGTTTTTACAACAAGATTTATTCGCCACTGACCTCAGCGATGCCACGGTGGTGACACTTTACTTGCTTCCTGAGGTGAACTTGCGGCTGCGACCGAAGCTACTCAAGGAACTTAAACCAGGCACTCGCATTGTTTCGCACAACTACGACATGGGTGAATGGAAACCTGAGAAAGTAGTGCAGGTAGAAAGTAGCCCCGGTCGCCAGCATACTATTTACTCCTGGGTTGTGCCTGAAACTGTCCCGGATAATTTGAAATAACCGGGATATCCTGTTGCAAGTTCCATCCAGTCGAACTAATCTTGCTGATACTATTTCACCAATAATCTGCAACAGCTCCCCTAACAGCATCTTAAAAGGGAGAAGTTAGCCTCCCTTTTAAGATGCTGTTGGCGAATTCCAAAAAATTAATCTTAGGGGCGCTTATTTAGGGGCGCACCGATAAGCGCCCCTAAGCGATTAAACACTTTCTAAAACAGAATAGGAGTGCTGTTATTCTCACCATTTCCAGCGTTCACGAAATTATCCTTAAGCCAGAATAGGTTGGTTTTACTGCCAGAAAGGCGGCATAGAAAATTTTATGCGATTGCGCCGAAATACTAAAGGTATTGGGGTCAATGCTATGGGGCTGGGTGCCACAGTTACGCGCATCTACATGACTTAGAAGCAAAGGCTGAGGTAGAAAGTTTATATCCCAAGGTTTCGGGCAAGTCCGCCGGAATAAATGGCAGCATCGGTGGCATTTTTGGCATCTGACTAAGCTACCTACATCACAAGCCAAACTCGGTTTTTTGACGGTGGGTTGACGCATTATCCCGCCTTTGGCGAGTCTTAGTCATAAGAAAATAGGAGTTATTCACGATGAATTTCAAAAACATTGTACAGCTATATACAGCCGGAAAAAGGAACTTTAGAAAAGCAGATTTATATAAGGCAAAATTAGCTTTTGTCTGCTTAAATGAAGCAAATTTTAGCAAAGCGAATCTATGTTTGGCGAACTTGAGAGGGTCAGATTTGCGCGGAGTCAATTTCAGCGAAGCAGACTTAACAGGGGCAAACTTACGTCAAGCAGACCTCACTGAAGCTAACTTGGGGGCAGCGAATTTAAGTAAGGTAAATCTTCGGGGAGCAAATCTAACCAGAGCAAATTTGAAAGGGGCAAATTTGGAAGAAGCCGTGTTAGGTGAGGCAAACCTGAACCAAACAAACCTGAGATACGCCAACTTATCTAAAGCCAAGCTAATGGGTGCCATCCTTACTGGGGCAATTTTACTAGGAACAAACCTAAGTAAAGCTATTTTACTCAGGGCAAATTTAACGCAAGCAAGTTTAATTGAAACCAACCTCAGTGAAGCTGTCTTAACTGAAGCCAGAATGCCTGACGGAAAAGTTCACGACTACGCTTAAGTACGCAAGGAAAACCTATATTCCTTGCAAAATCATCAACATACAGCGGTTAGTTGGATCTAGAATTATTTTCAACTGTGGTTGTTTCTAGCTGTTTGGGTGTAAAACTGGCGAAGCAATCAAACAGTAACTCCCGTTTCAGCGAGTTGTACTTGGTTTGACCTTCTTTTCGGATCTGGATTAATCCTGCTTCCGCCAGTGTCTTGGAATGGTGACAGAAAAGAGCTAAACTAATCCCTAAATAATTGGCTATTTCGCTGCCGCTCATTTCCTCACAAGAAGCTAACATCTCCACAATCCTCAAACGTGTTGGATCGGAGAGAGCTGCAAAGATTTTAGCCCGAAGTTCTATGTCTTGAACGGCAGCTTGAGACGCAGAGGGCAGTTGAACGCTATGGTTGTTATCGATCATGGGAAGTAGGGGTTACTAAAAGAAGCCACGAGAAAGCCCCAACAAGACTCTGCATTACTCCTGATGTCAACACTAAAAGAAGGTTGAACGACGGTATAGGCGTGTCTGACGTAGATGTATGCCGTTGGCGAAAACTCACCGTCTTACTTCTATTTTACGTCTTGGCGTTCAGTATTGAAATAGTTAAACAACCACTTGACTATTGGGGAAAGATTGTTCTAGTATTTAGTCAAATGGTTGTTTAACTACTAAACCCTTTAGGGGATTGAAACCAGATTGGTAACTTTTAGCAGCGAGTTGAGTGGATGCGATCGCATGAAATGATGCAATGCGCTTTCTGCAACAGCTGCTGATACTCTCCTCACCTTGATCTACAGCCTGAAGGAGGCTGGAAACCATGTCAGACAACGCGAAATATGTCACCTTGACCGAAGACAACTTTGAAACCGAAGTCCTCGCAAGTTCAGTTCCAGTTGTGGTAGATTTCTGGGCGGCTTGGTGTGGTCCTTGCCGGATGCTCAACCCATTAGTTGCAGAATTAGCTGCCAATTTTGAAGGAATTGCTAAGGTTGGCAAGCTGAATATTGACGCCTATGGACACATCGCTACACAATACAACATCCAAGCCGTGCCAACGCTGCTGTTCTTCAAAGATGGTGTGGTGGTGGATCGAACCACTGGCGTAGCTCCTTTGGAAGTGCTGTCTGACAAGCTTCAAGCTTTACTTCCACAGAACAACTTAACCACAAAGCCAGTAGCGATTAACTAACTATCTAGTTTGTTGGCGGTGCGGGTAACTCTTATCCGCACTGCTCATACACTAGCTAGCTAGAGTTCCTGATGTCTGCGTTGTGCAATCAAAACTGTAATGTCATTCCAATGGAGATTAAGTCAATGAGCGAGAATATCAATCTTTTCTCAACTGTTCAGCTGGGTTCTTTAGAACTTCCCAATCGAATCGTGATGGCTCCCTTAACCCGGATGCGTGCGGGAGCGGGAAATGTTCCTAGAGCGATGAATGCGACTTATTATGCACAACGGGCATCGGCGGGGTTAATTATCGCAGAAGCCACTCAAGTATCGCCTCAAGGACAGGGATATGCGAATACCCCAGGCATTCACTCAGCAGAACAGGTGGCAGGATGGCAACTGGTGACAGATGCAGTTCATGCTCGTGGGGGGCGGATTTTCTTACAGTTGTGGCACGTTGGGCGGATTTCTCACCCATTACTGCAACCAGGAGGAGAACTGCCAGTAGCGCCCAGCGCGATCGCACCAGAAGGTGAAGCAATCACTCTTGAAGGGCCAAAACCCTTCGTCACGCCTCGTGCCCTAGAAACTGAAGAGATTCCAGGAATCGTCGAACAATACCGCAAAGGGGCAGAAAATGCCTTAGCTGCTGGATTTGACGGGGTTGAAATTCATAGTGCCAACGGTTATCTCCTTGACCAGTTTCTTGAGGATGGGACGAACAAACGAACCGACCAATATGGCGGTTCAATTGAGAACCGCGCCCGACTTTTGATGGAAGTGACTGAAGCAGTCGTCAGTGTTTGGGGTGGACAACGGGTAGGAATTCGCCTCTCCCCAAGCGGTACTTTCAACAGTATGTCTGACTCCAATCCATCTGCTTTGTTCAGTTATGTAGCCGATTCACTCAACCGTTTCAACCTCGCTTATCTCCACATCGTTGAGCCAAGAACCGATGGCAATACTAGCCTCGATAACTCTACAGGAGGCTTGTTTACCGAATACTTCCGTCCTATCTTCAAAGGGACTTTAATCGCCGCAGGAGGATATGACCGCGACTTAGGGAATGCTGTTTTGGCTTCTGGCAATGCAGATTTGGTGGCTTATGGAAGACTGTATATTGCTAATCCAGATTTACCAGAACGTTTTGCACTCAATACTTCCCTAAATAAGCCAGATCGCTCCACCTTTTATGGTGGCGATGAGAAGGGATATATCGACTATCCAAGCCTTGAATTACAGACGGCTTGAGTTGATTTGTTTCCTCACAGAGAACCTCCTCCCCACCCCCTTTCCTTTAAAGAGCTACGGTCTACACACAAGTGACTTGTTTTGCTCATCAAAGCGCTCCCAGACCTGACAAGAACAGCCCCTTCCCTATAAAGGAAGGGGAGCCATATTCAAAGCCCCGCTCCGTTCACGGAGAGGGGTTTGGGGTGAGGTTCCGAGTGTATATTGCACTCACGTGAGAACCCATATAGTACAAAGAGAAGTAAAGTTTATTTCTGTCTTTAATTCTCGTTCATAGATTAACCGCATAGGAAGGTTATGAAGGAACTGTCAGCGGCACACCATTGTCTTTTGGTGCCATTTGCAATAAAAATGGCACCGCTTTTTTAACCCAATCTTTCACCGCTGTGTAAGCAGCCGCTTCTTCTCCAAAACAAGTCTCTAACATATCGGTATGAATAATGCCTGGGTTGAGGGGAATCGCCGCCATTCCCGAAGGTAATTCTTGAGCCAACGACTGAGTTAATCCTTCAATTGCCCACTTGGAAGCACAGTAAGGTGCAAATTCAGGCGAGGTGGAGCGACCCCAAGTTGAACTCAAGTTGACAATGATGCCATTGTTCTTTTTAATCATAGCTGGAACAAAGGAGCGGATTACATTCACGACTCCTTTAATATTGACATCAATGAGTCGAGAAAATTCCGTGCTATCAACTTTCCAAAGCGGGGCGGGTTGATTGATTAATGCGGCATTATTAATTAATAAATCAGGGGATGAGTAGTTATTTAAAAGTTGCTCAGCCAGGTTTTTACTTGATATTCATCCGCAACATCTACGCTGGGAAAATGATAGGGCGTTCCAAATTTTCGCTCAAGTTTCTGTGTTGCTTCTGTGGAACGGGCGCACCCACAAACTGTATGACCTTGCTCAATAAATTTTTCAGTCATGGCAAGACCGAGACCCCGACTTACCCCTGTAATTACAATCAGTTTTTTCATGAGTTAGACTAATTTAGGATTTTAGATTTGGGATTTTTGAAGGGTCTGGCGGAAAGAAGCCATGAATCGCATTTCTACAACCCAAAATTTAATTGCCAGCTAAGGGTGAATTGTGCCATCAGGCATGATTGCTTTTTGGAGTATCGTCCGCGTCAGGTTAACGCCGGTGAGGTTAGCGCCGGTAAGATTCGCCGCAGTGAGGTTAGCGCCGGTGAGATTAGCACCCCTCAAGTTCGCTTTGTTCAAATTAGCGCCGGAGAGGTTCGATTTGCTGAGGTTAGTCCATCTGAAATCAGCCTGAGTCAGGTTCGCTTCGCTCAAGTTAGACCTAAAGAGATAAGCACCATTGAAGTGAGCCTCGATTAAGTTTGCTTTGTGTAGGTCAGCTTTGTAAAGGTAAGCTCCTAGTAGTTCAGCGTCGTAAAGATTAGCATTACTGAGATCGACGGCTATTAGGTTCGCTGCCATCAAGTTAGCTTCGCTGAGGTTCGTTCTAGCCAGCTTTGCTGCACCGAGATCGGCTTTGTGAAGATTAGCGCTTCTGAGATCGGTGCCGATCAGGTTCGCGTTAGTTAGATTCGCTCTTCTTAGGTTAGCTCCTCTGAGGTCAGCCCCGATCAGGTTCGCATCGCCCAGATCGGCATCGCTGAGGTTGGCAATGCTGAGGTTCGCAATGCTGAGGTTCGCTTCACTCAGGTTTGCCTCCATTAGGGAAGCGGAGTGGAGATTTGCATCGCTGAGGGTAGCCTGGCTGAGGTTAGCGGCGATGAGTAAACTATTGCACAGATCCGCCCTTCTCAGGTTAGCGCCTGTGAGGATTGCGCCTCTGAGGTTGACCCCTCTGAGGTTGGCTTCGCTCAAATCGGGTTCTATTTGTCGGTTTTTTCTTCTCCACTCAATCCATTTCACTGCACCGTTCTGAAGTAGTGCAAGATGCTCTAGATTTGCCATTTAGATTTCCTTTGCTTAACCCACCAGTGCTAACGCATTGACTTTAATCTGAAGTGGCTTTCTTTGAAAGCAAGCGATCGCCCATTTGTAAAGAGCGATCGCATTCCCCTTCTCTCCCTCGTCATCCCCATCCTTTCGCTATTCTTGACGCCAACTAGCAGGATTTTCACGACCAGGCACGCCTTCTAGCGCCACCAACGCTGCCGCAGAACCCGCCAGAATATCCTGTTCTGCTCCGCCCAAATAGAGGCGTCCGAAGCTTCCCACAGCTTGCACTTCCAAGATGTTAATTGCCGCCGCTTTCTCCGCCGCATTCGCCGCCAGTGCTGCATAAGCAGCAGGTTGAACTTCTAATACATAAAGCGTTTGCCCTGCCAGAAGTAGCTGTCCTCGCCGCGTGCGATTGATCAGCTGCGTTTGGTGAGCATCAATGTTGCGGATAATCTGGCTAGAAACGACGTGCGGCTTGAGACATTCATTTCGATGCACTCCCAGCGCCTCCAAAATGGCTTTACCCGCCGCCCGCGTCTCCCCTTGGCGGCTGGAATGCACTTCTAGTAGCCCGTATAGTCGTTCGACCACCTGCACCCCTGGACGTACAGAGGCAGCTTTGAGGGCGACATCAGTAATCCGGTTAATTTCAATGCCCGGTGAGATTTCAATCCACAGCGACGTATCTCCTGGCAATGGCAAGAACCCTAGTGCTACCGTCCCCATGTAAGCTGCGTGCTGAGGCTGCAAGCTGTCTAGAAATACGTAACTGCGTAGTTCTATGCCCAAGGTAATTAACTCCGGAAGTTAGAAAAAAGGAATCGGGTGCAACATCTGAGTTTACCGCGATCTCAGATCGCCAGAAGCTGCATCTGGTCAGCCAATAAGAGAAGCGATCGCTTCCCGCCGAAGGACTCTCCCATTTAGGGATTTGAAGACTCACGCAACCAGGGTTCTACCTATTTATAGACAATCGGGTTCTACCCCTTTATAGACACAACCACCCAGACAGGCGCGTTAGCTTAATTCACATAAGTTAACAATAAAAGAATACACCTTTAAGTTATGATGCCTAACCTGTTTGAAGCAACCAAAGAATATTGGCGCAAATTAGATCAGTTAGAAGCTGCCTATGAAAAGGGCGAAGTCTCGATTGAAGAGGTAGATGCTAAAGTTCAATTGCTCATGGCTGAACTCGGACGAGAACGCCGTGCAGCGTTTACCTATGTTTTTTATGGCTTGCGCCGTCTTTGGGATGAGCAACGGGAAACCATTGTTGGGGTGGCAATTCTCGGAGTTCTCGCGGTTTTCCTTCAAATTGAATACACCTAAAATTCCTAAATCGGGTCTGATACTCAGGGATGGCGTGGGTTGTTCTGAATGAATCTCGATCGGGGATTGTAAAGATGACCGACGCTTCGGCAACCTGGAATGTATTGGGTGTGTCACGTTACAAAAGAGCGATCGCCCAGAGACCAGCTTAATATTGTAGCCGCCGAGCGATTTTCCTCCGTCTGGGCGCTCATTAACCATAATGTAAAGATTTTTATCTAGCGCGTGTCAGTTGATCAAGTGTCACGTAGTAGAGTATTAGCTCGATTGAACAAGCGATATTCTTTAGTTGTGTGAGGAGCAAGTTTAGAAGAAAAAGCGTCTGGGGTCGAAACACGGCAAGACTCCCAGGCGCTTTTTCATATCTGTCAAAATCCTTCAACAACGAACTACAGCCCAGATTCATGGCTTATCTTGTCTCCAGAAACGACACATTTAGACTGATAAGCAGGTAGGCAATACTTTGAGATCGGGAATGGATGGGGCTTTTGACCCAACCCCTAACTCCTCTGCAATGCCCAGAGGAACTGTGAAAATGGCTCTGGCTCCCGTTCCCTGCATAGGAACGGGTTGGGGGTTAGGTTTGCCTGAGCCAAAAAATATTGGACTAGATGATTTATTACATTTTGTTTATTCCGAGATGCAGATACGCTGCTGAGTGATGAGCGTCTAGAGTAACCAGTATCAGCACACTTCTTGAGATTAAGCACTATGACAGACGAGCCACGCCTAGAGGAGCAGGCCCTCTCCCAGGCTGTCGAAATGGGGTTATCTAGCCAGATGGATAGCGTAGAGAACATCAATGTAGATGTCCGAACCGATTTGCTGAAGATGGCTCAAGGAAAGGCTAATTCAGTTTCGGTTGAAGGTCGGGGTCTGGCGATTCAGAAAGATATTCGCGTGCAGGAAATGGAATTGCACGCCGATAATATTGCGATCAATCTCTTTGACGCGATATTCGGTCAGATTAAGCTGAACCATCCGCTAGACGCGACTGCCCGTGTTGTCCTCACCGAACAAGATATCAACCGCGCTTTAAACTCAGACTACATCCGCAGCAAGTTTCAAAGCATGGAGTTGAATGCAGATGGTCAAATCGTGACCTTGGAACCGCAAGAACTGGAAATGCATCTGCCGGGTGAGGGCAAGATGGAATTCAGTGGAAAAATGCTACTGCATGACGTGGATAAGGCTCGACAAGTCGGTTTCGCCGCCGTAGTGCGTCCGCGCACTTCTTCAACGCCAATCTTGTTGGAGGGGTTTAGCTGTAATCCTGGACAAGGCATTTCACTGGAACTCACGATCGCCTTGATGGAGAAGTTAGGAGAACTGGCAAACTTGCCCTATTTTGACCTCCAAGGGATGGCAATCCGCATTAAGGAGATGGATGTACAAGAGGGTAGTTTAACCCTTTATACCGAAGCCTACATCAAGCAAATTCCCGATCAATGATCGAGGATGAAGGGCGCGATAGCGAAGCGCTGCTGCTTTCAGCAGATCGCATCAATCAAGCGGTTCTCCCTTCAACCCATTAGCGTACCGTAGGCTTAGCCCCGACAAAACCGCGATAACCCCAGCTTCTAGGAGGAAACCATGACAGAGTTTCAAGATTTTTTAAAGCACAAATTTGCCTATGTTGCGATTGGAGAATTCAAACCTGGCAAATTTGATGAGGCTGAGCAACTCTATGAAAAAGCTGTCTCAACGTACACGCACGGCTTTAAGGGGTCGTACTTACTGCAAGAACCGGGGACTGACCGAGGAATCGCTATTATTCTTTGGGAGAGTATCGAAGATATGCAAGCCAATCAAAGCGAGGCATACCAAGCCATCTTAAATCAGATGAATCCTTTGTTTGAGGAAGCGCCGACCACTGCTTTCTATGAAATTGTCAGTGAAATTCAGCCTACAAATGCAAGTGGTGAATCCCCATCCATATAATCAACCCGAAAAAGCGATCGCTCTATCCGGTCGGAGACATTTGAGTCATTTGATGTCAAAGGCTTTCTCGCGGGCACTCCTGACTCCAACTTGATGGCGAGATCGATGAGGAATCGCACATGACCAATGGTTGAAGCAAGGCCAGCTTCGTTTACAGGACACCCAAACCGGGGGAAGGATTCTTGGGGATGTTGCCAACGCAACCATAGCTTTCCATCAATCACTTTTGTACTAATTGACCAGCCTTTATATTGGCTGGGAACTTCTTTAACGTCAGTATCAAGGACGTTGGATGTTACTGAGGGTTGGGGTTGACTCGGTGGGATCATCATTAGGGCACGGGAACTTAATGCCCTAAATATCGGTGAAAATACTATGGCGAATCGTGATTCAACCCGCAAGCAAAAGTGATTGTTTAAAAAGATTTAGGTGACAGAACTTTGGAACCCCTCGTGATGCACCTCGGATGGTGAGTGTGAGGTGCATCACATTCGCAAGCAGGAGAGCGGTTTGGTAGAATTCAGCCGGTGGCGTCACCAGGTCAAAATCTACGGCTAGCGATCGCTTGAAATGTGCAAGTATTGAAAAGCGTATCCACGCAACCGGCTCAACACCCCCCGATTTGTTGACGCACCTTACTCAACCCGTACCAGGTTTTTTCGCCCACAATTCCGTCTGCTAATAGACCACTACGCAGTTGAAAGGATCTCACAGCAGCTTCAGTGTGGGGTCCGAAGATTCCATTCACTTCTTCATCAAAATCACCAGATAAAGACAGTACACTCTGAAGCGTGATGACTATCTCACCTTTAGCGCCTCGTTTCAGCACTGGCATATTTACGGGAGCGCCGGTGTAGAGAGCCTGCCAGGTCATTTGACCCACGACGCCATCTTCTTTGAGAAACATCCAATTTTGAAAAACAAGAACGGCAAATTCGACTTCTCCATTAAAGTTTCCGTTGATAGCTCCGTTATAAGCAAACCTTTTAGTTAATAGTTGTTGTAATTCTTTTACTGCGGCTCCAGAGTTCCCTATTTGCAGTACGGGCTTATTGAGTTGAGCTGGTTTGACTGATATTTGAGTTGATTCTTTAGCAAGCATGGCTTAAGTCTCTTGGAATTCCTGTGTTTGACTATTCCAAACTAACCAAAGCGTTCTCCCTTCCACCTCGCACGCTCAGTTCATGCAACTGGATATTTCAATATCCCGCTTGTTGGTCACCCATTAGCAGGAGGTGGTAAAAACTACTGAGTGGCTCCTTGATTCGCTCCCAGGAACCAGAGACGGCTTGGTCGAGAAGGTTTGTCCCAACTTAAGTTGGCAGTCTTATGATGGGTTTATGGCGCGTCAAGACATCGACTTGCGTCGAGTTGGGAAGTGGGATTTTTGCTTTTTATGATTCGTGGCAACAGTTTTGGTTATTCTTGTCAGGCGTGGCCTATGACAGTAGCAAGAGCAAATCTGCTCTTGAGGTGCGATCGCATCCACAGCTAAACCGATGAAGGTAATTCAGCAAACTTTTACATTACTCACCCTGCGAGAACGCCCAGTTGGCATTTGGATGCTGAGTAGTTTTACCGCTGTTTTAGGGCTTCTCGTTTTTATTTCTTCCAATTGGCCGATTGATTTTTTTGGATTGTTCTGCATTTTTTGCGCTAACTTGATGATGTTTGGAAGTCCGGTGAAGACTTGCCGGTTTGATAAACATCTCAATCGAGTAATTCTCAAACAAAAAGGTTGGCTGGGAACTCAAGTAACGGGTTATTCAATTGACAAGATTACGGGGGTTCAAGTAGAAGAATCTAACTTAGGAGGAATTCGCTTTTACCGGCTTACTCTGATGCTTTTATCAGGACAGCGATTTTATTTAACTCCGATTCCTAGCACTGACTGGCAATTACAACAAAGTTTGGCTAGCTACATCCAGCAATTTCTCAGCCATTAAAGTGGCGGCAAAAACGCTATGAGCGACTCTTTTGGGTAGACGCGATCGCGTGTCTTCAAAGCGAAGCGTTCGCCTACCCCTGACAAGTCTGTGCTATTTACCAATCCACCTCATCCGCATCAATCCGTTGGAGCTGGGAATGATGAGGAAAATCATACCACCCATCATCCGTTGTGTAGCCTATGCGATCGCCCGCCTCGTATTTCACCACTACCCCTTCCGTACAAAAGTCCAAGCGCCTGACTCGACACCCAACCGGAAACTGCTCAACCAGTTTGGGTGAGATGCAGGGTTTGAGAGCGACCGCGCTAGTGTTCACCATTTTCAGACCTCGGCGCGAAGAGTGCTGCCACGAGCAATGCTAGTTTGAGTGTAGCCCCTTCACTCCACTACTGCTAGTGTTGCTAATTCTAGTAAAGTGTGTTTAACCCTACCAGTGGGGCTGGGATCAACTAAAGGAAAGGTAGAGGATCGTTGCGGGACGCTGATTTCACAAGCTTTTCCGGGGAAAAACGGTATCAAATTAAACAATCTTCACGGTAGGTAATTGGCGATCGCAGCATTGCTATGTATTTGTCACCCTGATGTCACATTTGCATGAGTAAACTTTATGTAGGCATAGGGTAATTGCTTCTGACATATCCATCAGTTAAAGAACGATGTCCTCTCAGCAGAAGGAATGAGAGGGCATTTTTTTATGGATAGCGATCGCGACTGGGATTGGCAACGATACCCGGGTTGGGAAAGCTAGTCCTCGGCTACCAAACAAGCAAAGCGCTAGACCAGTTGCTCTTTGGCATTCCTGCCCAGTCTCGACTAATTTGGTCGAAGAGTATCATCTGCACCTCTGATAATGGAGGAACTGGTAGTCATAGCCCGAACCGCAAGGAGAGCTAAACATCCAGGGTTCGCTGGTCAAGAAGTGCTGCATTCTGGCAACAAAAACAGGTTGGGACTGGTGTGTATGTTTTACAAAATTCTCGTGGCAATGGATAGCTCTGAAATTGGCAAGCAAGTCTTTGATGAAGCCGTATCCTTAGCGAAAGCGTTCCATGCCAGTCTGATGCTATTGCACGTCCTATCTGCGAATGAAGAGGGCAGTCCGGGGATTCCTGGGATGCCGGGTCTGGATTACTATCCTTGGCGACGCGATGATGTCCCAAGCGACTATCGACAGCAGTGGGATGCATTTGAAAGTCAATACTTGGCGCTACTGCGATCGCGTGCAGATGAAGCAACGAAGGCAGGAATTAGTACCGAATTCACCCAAAGCCTTGGCAGTCGGGGTGAAAACATCTGTGACTTAGCCCAAACTTGGGGTGCCGATCTCATCGTAATGGGGCGTCGGGGTCGTTCTGCAATTGGTGAGTTAGTTCTCGGTAGCGTCAGCAATTACGTCCTCCATCATGCCCCCTGCTCGGTTCTGGTTGTCCATCGTTGAGTTTGTAAATAGCACGGTTTGGTTGTTTTAGAGGAACGAGGGCAAGACGAGCAACAGCGATCGCAGCATTGCTATTTACTTGTCATACCCCTGTCACATTGCCGACTTATGCTTGTTTTTAAGAAGCATGGTGAAAACCCTTCTCACACCCATCAGTTAGACGATGCCCTTTCAGCGGAAGAGATGAGAGGGCATTTTTTTTACTAAGCGATCGCGCAAGTGAATGTCACGCATTTAAGCTACCTCAAATAAGGTTCGCTCAAAAAAGCGACTGGAAACCCACCTTGAACAATCGCTATACATAAATCTATCTACCACTCAAGAACTGCTTACTCATCAGTGAGATTCTGCCTTCTTTATAGAAGGCTTTTTTGTGAAATTGCGATTCATCCCAATGAGCGTAGGGACACGGCATTGCCATTGGGACATGGCAATGCATCTGGCTCATCTTGGCATCTCATAGAGGCGAGGCATTGGGTAATAATTCCTCCCCGACTAAAAAATTGGCTGAGTTTGTAAGTTCATCTGAAAATGCCCCGGAAACAGCTCAATTTGTAAAGCATAGTGGTAAGAAATCACTGAAATACTTATCTTTTTCGCACAATGATGAGTAAGACACACTGCCGTAGGAATCGGTAAAACCAGAAGCCGGGAAGCGATCGCTGTAAAACCATGCCAAATCAAGGAGGCGGACATGGCATCCCGTTATGGATTGGTTGATAGGAGTCAATTAAACTGGCTCATTCTTTATCGTCTAGGGATGATTGCCTGTGCGCCACTCGCTGCCGAGTTGATTGGCAGTGCATTTAATATCTGGTACAACCTGACCCAGATTCAATCGCTGCTGACTCCCGCGCAGAATAGAGTCTTTGTCAATACTCTGTTGGTTTACAACGTTGTCGTCTACCCAGTCGCTCTGTCCCTCTGGGTGCAGCTCGTGCTGTCGCTACAACGACCTTTACAGCAGATCCTGCACCAGCAAACCTTAAGAGCCGAGCATCTGATTAAAGCCAGACAACTCGCGATTAATCTGCCGTGGTGGGGAATGCTTCTGGCGGGAATCGGTTGGCTGTTGTGCATTCCCGTATTTCTACTCGCCCTGCATTATGCTCCGGGAACGCTCGACCGGCGCGTATTCTTGCACCTGTCGATTTCGGTGATCGTTGCAGCGCTGATTGCCATCCCTCAAGGTTTTTTTATCGTTGAGCTGTTTACCCAGCGACTGTTGTACCCGTTGCTGTTTCAAGAAGCTCACCCGGCGGAAACACCGGGGGCTTTCCCCCTCTCGCTGCGGCAACGAGGACTCGTGTGGGCAATATCTGCTGGGGTATGTCCGATTGCTTCGCTATTACTTTTAAGCTTGACCGCTAGTTCATCCGCAACGCCCGATCCCTGGTTTACCATCGCCGTCGGGGTGTTGGGTATGGTCTTCGGGTTTAGCAGTGCTTTGATGGTCGGTCAATTAGTCGTTGAACCCGTAGAGGAGCTACAACAGGCGGCTCGGATGGTAGCATCTGGGAACCTTAATATCCACATTAAATTGCTGCGAGCCGATGAATTTGGCCCTTTAATTGATGATTTTAACGACATGATTGAGGAGTTGCGAGACAAACAACGCTTGCAAGAAACCTTTGGTCGTCATGTCGGTCAAACCGCTGCCCAACAGATTCTCCAGCGCGATCCCAGCTTGGGCGGCGTCGAGCAGGAATTAACAATTATGTTTGCCGATATCCGCAACTTTACAGCCCGGAGTGCGGTTTCCTCTCCCCAGCAAGTCGTGGCGATGCTGAACTTGTTCCTGACTGAAATGGTAAAAATTGTTGAGCAGGAACATGGGGGAATGGTAAACAAATTCTTAGGGGATGGATTTATGGCGCTGTTTGGCGTCGGAGATGATCCCCACAATCATGCTACCAAGGCTGTTGCAGCGGCTCAAAAAATGCTCGCCAGCCTGCAATCGATTAATAGCGACTTAGCAAAACAGGGACAAGCTCCTTTAGCAATGGGAATTGGCATTCATACGGGATCTGTGGTGTTAGGCAGTATCGGCTCACCCCAGCGATTGGAGTACACTGCGATCGGAGATCCGGTGAACGTCGCCTCGCGGATCGAATCTTTGACCAAAGAACTTGGAACACCGTTGCTGCTGAGTGCGGCGACTCATCAGCAATTACCCTCGACGATTTCGACTCAAGAATTGCCTCCCCAGCAGGTAAAGGGGCAACCCCACCCGATTATTGTGTATTGCCTAAAGGAATAGTCGGTATTCATGGCGGCAATTCTCATTTGGGTGCAGTACGGTTGAACCCCACCCCTGCCCCTCCCCGTAAACGAGGAGGGGTTGAATATTCTCCCCTCTCCGTGGAGGTCGAGGGGTTGGGGTGAGGTTCCGAAATTTATTGCGCTGGTGCGCTCTGTTGGGTAACGGCACCGGAAAAAACTACGATTTTACAAGGGTTTCAGGAGTTGGGTCTGTGAATTAGACATCCACGCTTTAGCTGTTTAATCGGCTGGTTCGTGGTACGGTTTTAGATCCGTTGATGTCTCAAGAGTTTTATACTCCTCCAAATGCATCCACCCAGCCTAAACCCCAAACACTTTCAGGAATTAGCCTTAGACAGCGGTATTGACCGCGATCTGGCTTTGCTCAACTTCATCTCATTGGAAGGAGACGCCTTTTATGAGTATTTGTTGATCTCCAATCGCATTCCCCGGACGAATACTGGGATGGTGAGCAGTTGGTGGCTGCATCGCTATGCTCATGGGGCGAAAGGAGGCTGGTGGTGTTCGGGACTCGATCCCCTTAACGATTGGCGGTTGATGGAGTGGGGGTGTTATAAGCCGAACCATCCCAGACCAGATAAAAAGGGTAAACTCATCAAGTACGAGCATCCGCCCTGCACGCCGACACGGATTTTTTGTCTGAGAGTGCCGCTTCATATCTGGCAGCAGACGGCATCGCGCTACGGCGTCCCCATGCCAGAGAAGATTGCGATCGCTCAAAACGGAGAAGCGCTGGGATTTTGGCAGTGGGTGCTAGAGATGAAAATCCCGACGATCCTTTGCGAGGGAGCCAAAAAAGCAGCGGCTTTGTTAACCCAAGGATATGCTGCGATCGCTTTACCGGGCATTACTAGCGGCTACCGCGTCACCAAAGACTTTCAAGGCAATGTTCTTAGCCGACAATTAATTCCAGACCTTCTGGCGTTCACGCGACTCAAACGCACTTTTTTTATCTGCTTTGACTACGAAACTCAACCCAAGACCATCAAAGCAGTCAATCAAGCGCAAACTCAACTGGGCGAACTGTTAGAGGAACAAAAGTGCCCGGTCAAAATTATCCGGCTTCCCGGATTACAAAAAGGCGTTGATGATTTTATAGTCGCCCAAGGCGCTGCCGCCTTCCAGACAGTCTATGAAGCCAGCCTCAACTTAGAAACTGACCTTGCTAAAAGCAAACCCCACACCGAGTTAACCTATTCCCCCGCACTCACCCTCAACCGGCGCTACCTGGAAAAATTGCCTTTTCCCACCTCTGGATTAGTCGGAATCAAGTCTGCGAAAGGAACCGGGAAAACCACTGCGCTGGTATCGCTGATTCAACAAGCGAAAAATAGAGGCGATCGCGTTCTGCTGCTCACCCATAGAATCCAACTAGGGCAGTTCTTATGCGAAAAAATCGGAGTGAATTGGATTAATCACCGCACACTCGAAAAGCGGGAAAAAAACTCGCATAACTTATTGCCCATTGCCCCATCGTTAGGACTCTGTATTGATTCCATTTGGAAGCTAAACCCAGAACATTGGCAAGGCGCGATCGTGATTCTGGATGAAGTTGAGCAATCTTTATGGCATCTCCTCAACAGCGACACTTGTAAAGACAAGCGAATCAAGATATTAAGAGTCTTCCAGCAGCTAATCTCCACCGTTCTACAAACTGGCGGTTTGGTTATCGCCCAAGATGCTGACTTATCAGACCTTTCCCTAGACTACCTGAAAGGACTCGCAGGAATTAAAATTGAGCCGTGGGTTGTATTAAATGAGTGGAAGCCTGATGGCTGGGATGTCACCTTTCACAACACCCCAAATCCAACCCTGCTAATTCAACAGTTGGAACTCGATCTGATAGCCGGACGAAAGTGTTATGTTACAACCGATAGTCGTTCTGGTCGTTACAGTTCAGAAACCATCGATCGCTACATCAAACAACGTCTAGAACAGTTCCTTCGACAATACCCCAAGACATTAGTAGTTAGTTCCCAAACAACCAGCACTCCCGGTCATGAGGCGGTCAATTTTGTTGAAGCTATCAATCAAAAAGCCTTAGACTATGACGCGGTTTTTGTGACTCCTAGCCTAGGTACGGGAGTCAGCATTGATGTAGAACATTTTGACCGGGTTTATGGTATTTTTCAAGGCGTAATCCCAGACTCGGAAGCACGACAAGCATTAGCCAGAGTTCGTCAGAGCGTGCCGCGAATTGTTTGGTGTGCCAAACGAGGCATTGGCATGATTGGCAGTGGTAGTAAGAATTATCGGGTACTGTCTCACTGGTACCAGGAAAATCAGAAAGAAAACCTAGCTTTGATGAGTCCGCTTCATCCAGTTGATGTTGATTTGCCTTTAGTTTATGACTTAATTCACCTCAGAAGTTGGGCAAAATTTGCAGCCAGAGTAAATGCTTCGATTACTCTGTACCGTCAATCGATGTTAGAAGGATTAATCGCTGAAGGACATCAGGTAAATGTCATGAGCGATGCTCCCCCTCACGAGCGTCTCAGAGAGCTACGGATGGCGCTTTTAGCAGCAGCTCCTCGCGATTGGGAAACTTCTAAGAAGCTGGTTCGAGAAATTGTTAAAATTCAACAAGAATTTGAAGTGCGCCGCAAAAAGACTAAATCTATCAAGCATCAAATTGTCAAAATTCGGAATCAAATTGAATTACAAGCAGCGAGTGCAGTTGCGAATTCTCCAGACATTGAGCGCAGAGAATATGAGCGTCTGTTAACCAAGCGTTCTTTGACAGATGAGGAGCGAAATCAAGTGCAGAAATACATCTTGAAACAGCGCTATGGGGTAGAAGTGACTCCTCAATTAAAGTTACGGGACGATCGGGGATATTATTCACAGTTGTTGGTTCACTACTATTTGACTCACGAAAGCGAGTATTTTCAACTACAAGATCAACAAGAATGGCATCAGCAGTTGGAAAGAGGCGAGGGTAAAGTTTTCCTGCCAGATTTGAATACTTACACTTTGAAAATAGAGGCACTTAGAGCATTAGGAGTGCTGCAATTTATCCATCCGGAGCGTGAATTTAAAGAAACTGATTTAGACTTAGTTGAACTCAAAGCGACTGCACTCCGGTGTAGCAAACACATTAAACGTGCTATTGGAATCAGCATTCCGATGGAAACCGAAAAAGAGCGCCTAAGTTGCATAAAAGTGCTTAGCAAGGTTTTGAATTTACTCGGATTAAAGCTAAGGTCATTTAAAAGAAAAGAAAATGGATATAAAAATCAAATAAAAGTTTATAGAATTGACTCAAAAACTCTTGATGATGGCAGGAACGAAATCTTTGAAGCGTGGCGTTACAGGGAAGGCTTGATAGAGGAGAGTGTTTCCAACCAGAGAGTTTTCACCCTGAAATCTGAAAGATGTACTACCCCATGCAAACCAGCGCTATTTCATTCCCAGCGATAAACGGATGAACGGGGAGCAACACCGATGCAACAACCAGCAATTTTAAGAGTTTTTGTATTTAAAGTTACAAATTTAGTTCATACAGAATTCAGCCTTAAGTGCAAGTAAGACATTCTATAGGGATGAAGCTGTAAGTTAAAGGCTGCCCTTAAATGTAAAACAGGGAACAAACGACAGGGAATATTACCTGTAGGGAATTCCAACCACTAGACACAGCGATCGCAATCGGGTCAATAGCCAAACCCGGCTTTAGCTGAGCAAGCTCCCTAAGCAGTCTTTCTTTACGCTGCTAGGTGCTTAGGCTTACTTAGGCTAACGCAGGGATGAGTGCGATTGTTTCACAAAGCCGTTTGCGCGATCGCATTTACATACATCTAACCAGAATTTAGAAATAGGCACGTATGACAATAAGCATAATTGTTCATGGTGGAGCAAAAACCATTACAGAGGGCAAGGTTGAAGCCAATCATGCAGGCTGCTTGGCAGCAGTAGAAGCAGGTTGGACAGTGCTTCGCAGTGGAGGCAGTGCTGGAGAAGCCGTTGAGGCAGCCATCCGTGTTCTCGAAACTGACCAGACGTTTAACGCCGGATTTGGTGCAACTCTCAACAGTGAAGGAGAGGTAGAGCTAGACGCGGCGATGATGGAGGGCGATCGCTTAGGTTGGGGAGCGGTAGCAGCAGTTCAAGGAGTGCGTCATCCAATCTCGGTGGCACACAAGATTATGGATGAAAAAGCCCGGTTCCTAGTAGCGCGGAGCGGCGAACGCTTCGCTGCTGAACACGAGATGGAGATGTGTGCAAAAGAAGACCTGATCAGTGAGGAGCAGCGACAGGAGTGGGAAGAGGAGCAAGAAGTTATCGATCGCCCCAACACCGTCGGTTGTGTGGCTCTAGATGCTAACGGCACCATAGTTGCC
This sequence comes from Trichocoleus sp. ST-U1, assembly GCF_039961835.1. Classification (NCBI taxonomy): domain Bacteria; kingdom Bacillati; phylum Cyanobacteriota; class Cyanophyceae; order Leptolyngbyales; family Trichocoleusaceae; genus Trichocoleus; species Trichocoleus sp. ST-U1. The sequence continues at coordinate 10,358 of NZ_JAMPJZ010000025.1, read as the reverse complement.
GGAACCTCCACTGGGGGCACTACAGGTCAACCACAAGGTCGCGTTGGCGACACAGCCCTGGTTGGTTGCGGCTTATACGCTGATAACCACTTGGGCGGTTGCTCAACGACGGGTGATGGCGAGTCAATTATCCCAGTGGTTCTTGCCAAGACAGCGATTGATTTTTTGGCTGGAGACACCCATCCAGAGGAAGCAGCACAGAAGGCGATTGACACTCTTGTCTCTAAGGTTGAAGGAGAGGCTGGCTGCATCCTGATAGACCGTCAGGGACGTATTGGGTGGTCGTACAACTCGTCTGACATGGCGGTAGCTTATATGACCGCAGAAATGGACAAACCAGTGGCGTTTATCAAGAAAGAAGAAGAAAACAACTCAAAAGTAGCATCCTTTGAGCCACATACAGAACAGATGCAGACGACTCACTCACCAGCCGCATAATCGAGTTGGCTACCCATTTAAGACGGGATGGAACCCCACCCCAACCTTTGTGAGATGCTAGCAGTTCAGATACCCGACTTCTCCAAGAAGTCGGGTATCTCGTATTCAGTTCAGCTCAGATTGAGGCGGTGATGCAAGTAGCTAGAAAAGCTCAAATTGCTGAATGATAACAATTCATTCATTCTCTAAGCAAAAGTTGTGTGGGCATTTTATCAGCTTTGCTTATCTTCCCATTTCTCCTGAAGTGAATACTCCCTAGGAAGATGATAGAAAAATTGGTTTATTGAGAGAATACTGATTGTTTGCTGTGCAGCCTGCTTTTGCTTCATAGGGGTAATTTTTTATGAACTCAACATACGACTTTCAATACTTTCAGGGGAATTCTCTTTCCGATCTGTTTGCTCAAGACATCACAGATGGGCGGTATGCATTTATCCTAAATTACCCGGCGACTGCGACTTGGGCTGCTTACCCTAACAATAAAAAATACTATATTCAAGACGGTAGTAGTGAAGCCACCAAAACTTCCTTCGATAAAATTTGCCAGAAGGAACCTTGGAAAAATCTAGCGGTGTTAGGCGATCTCCTTCCAGGAGTTATCATCAGTTCGCCAGAAGACGCGCTGGTTAACTATTGGCGGGAACATTTTGGTTTCAGCTACAAAAACATAGAGAGGATAGACTGCTCAACTTATCTGGATGAACTCAGCCAGATAGATACTCCGGAAGAATCTCAAAGCGATCGCTTTGACAAACTCATCACTCTATTTCCCTTCGATCATCTCAAACCAGAAAAACACGCTGTTCATCCGGATACTCACTACCGCTTGCTTAGCAAAGTAGCGCTAGCCGATCTGGGGATACAATGTCCAAAATATAAAACCTACAATCTGCACCAAATTAGCCTGGAAGACATTCAGCTACCACAATTCCCATACTTGATCAAAACCTCCCACGGACTCTCAGGCGAAGGTACTTATATTATCAAAAGCGCCAGCGAGTTAAACTACTGCTTGCATGAATTAAGGAAATACCTAGAGATTAAGTTCGTGGATACGATTATTGTTTCGGAATTTGTCAAGAATGAAGTGCAGAACTACTGCGTGCAGTTCTATGTCAGCAAGACAGGAGAGATTACGCTGATTGGCACTACAACCCAACTTGTCACTCCAGAAGGCAATTATTTAGGAGGACTCATTCACTACCGAGAAACCGACATGAGCAAGTTCTTTGAGATGATTGCTGCGGTTGGTAAGTATGCTCATCAACAAGGGTATTTCGGCGTGATTGGCTTTGATGTATTGGAAGATAAAGACGGACAACTCTATGCAATCGATGCCAATTTTCGAGTGAATGGCTCGACTCCACTCTGCTTACAGCGTCATACTTTGCTGGGACTGGGAAAAGAAGTCGCTAAGTATTCTAGCGATTATCGGATGGATGGGACATTAGAGTCCATTCTTGCCACGTTGAAACCAGAATTGGAGCGTAAAGATTTTACGATATTGTCAGCTTTGGAGAAGGTTAAATACGGGAAAATCTACACCGAAATTTACGGAATTGTTGCTGGAGAAACGACCGAAGAAATGCAACAGATCGAGCAGAGTTTACAACATAAAGGATTACACATACTCAGTTAGAGGTTACTGGAGAGCTGATTTAAATACCGGGTATTAACTGTTGAATCTTTGTCAATAGTTATACTCTACGTATTCAGAACCCCGACTTCTTAGAGAAGTCGGGGTTCTGACATTCACGAATCAGTTAAGACTGCTTTATAGAAAGGTCCGTCTAGTAAGCAATAATGACTGTTCTCAATACTGACTCGCTCAAACTTCTACGTTTCAGCTTCATTTTTATTCGATTTTGCTGATTGCAATACTATCCAACCAGCACTAGCGATTAAGGAACTAATCACTAAAAAGCCAATATCATAAGCTAACGTATGCGAACCCGGTCTGACATGATGAATGCCTAAAATCTGATGATCGATAACTCCTTCAATAAGATTGAACGCTCCAAATCCTAGTAATAGTGAACCAATAAAGGTTGGTGCTGACAAAAAATGACTTTGTTTTGCGGCTCCCCAAAACAGAAAAAGCCCAATTAATGTTAGTAGCCAATCAAACAGATGAAACAACCCATCGCCAAGAGTATTTAGTTCCAAACCGGCAACGGTAGCATCAGTTTTAACACTAGAAAACATATGATGCCATTGTAATAATTGATGAATGACAATCCCATCAAAAAATCCAGCCTGACTCATTCCTAACACAATACCAGCCACAATCAGAGGGCGGCGATCGCGCTGATGGACGGAAGAATTTCCTTGGCTACTCGCCTGGGATGTAGTTTGGTTTGAAGTCATGGCAATACCTCTGTAACAACCTCAGCGCGTACAGCACTCGCAACGAAAACGAATTCTTGAGTGCGGTTCGTTATTGACGATGGGGAGAAGAATTTGACTCCCAGAAAATAAACGGAAGCGGAAACAGACCTATCTTCGGGATTAGGCTGCTTCAATTGTTTCGCTTCCTCTCAGAAATTACATCTAACTCCTAGAGGATTGACGATTGTTTTTTGGTATACAAGCTGGGCTAATTCTCTGGCGTTGAGCAGCGATCGCATTTTAGGCTATTGGCAAAATCCACACTAGAAAGTATTCGGTTGCGTCCTCCGCTGCTGAAGTCAGCTTGTTAGCCTAGAGAAGCGACAAATCGCCAACATCTTTACTGAAAATTAGAACCACCAATAATTGTTGAAGTTGGTTTTAATCAGGTAAAAATAGCACTCTTCGGATCTTTCAAGAAAGAACCAAGAAAGAACAGAATTTTATCAGCAGGACTTGAGACCTGATTTTTGTCATGGCTGTACTCACAACATCTATTCAGAACACTCATCCGATTACAGAACTCTATGTGTTTGGTGACAGTCTCTCGGATGCGGGGACGGTGTTCCGAGCGACAGGAGGAATGTATCCACCCAACCCACCTTACTTTCAGGGGCGTTACTCAAATGGTCGGGTTTGGGTTGAGTATCTGGCTCTGCGCCTGGATCTCGCCTCTAATCAAACCAAAAATTTTGCTTACGGAGGAGCAACTTCTGGAAACGATCGCAACAGTTTTGTCCCTGGTTTGCTAGCCCAAGTGCAATCGTTTATCCAAACACATCAACCGCTGAATTCAGAGGCACTGTATGTGCTATGGGCGGGGGGAAATGATTATTTACAGGGAGTCGAGCTAGCCACAATTCCTGTTGAAAATATCACTAAAGCGATCGCTTCTCTGGCTGATAAGGGTGCTAAAAAGCTCCTGGTGGTAAACTTACCCGATTTGGGACAGTTGCCGACTACCCGAACCAGTGCAAATGCTGCCAGACTCAGTGCATTAACCCAAGCCCATAATCAAGGTTTGAGGCGATCGCTTAAGGTAGCTCAGCAGCATTCTGACCTTCAGATTGCGACTCTAGATGCCAATCGGCTGTATCGAGAAGCGATCGCGAATCCGGCAGCGTTTGGCTTTACTAATGTCCTCAATGCCTGTTTGGCTGGCGCTGGGACTTCTGGCAGTCCAGACCAGTTTTTGTTCTGGGATGGCATTCATCCAACAACAGCGACTCATCGCATTTTAGGGGAAACTGCCTTTGCCGCGATTCAAGAAGCAGGGATGCTCAATTCTCCTTCGGTGCTGTTTGGGTAAACCACTCCATTGAAGCTTGAGCGATCGCTCCTGGAACCGTGTGGGGTCCATTGAACTCGTGGTACTGCACGTCATAGCTTGCCCGTTGTAACTGCGGCACAATCCGGCGACTGCATCGCTCAATCGGCAACACCGTGTCTCCCTTCCCATGAGAAATGAATACCTGCGGTTTCCCTTCCTGTCCCGCCGGAGCCATGAATCCCGGTGAGAAAGCAATGATGTGGCTAAACAAGTCGCCATTGGTAATGCCCACTGAAAGGGCGTAGGAAGCCCCATCAGAGAAACCCGCGATCGCTACCTGATTTGGCGCGATCGCGTAACGGCTGAAGGTTTGTGCCAGCGCCCGGTCAATAAAAGTAATATCGGCACCGTACCCACTCCGAATCACGTCCCAAGTTTGTCGGCGCGAGTCTACTGCCAACAAAATTGTCTGGAAGGGATCTGCCAGATGGCGGACGATATTCAGCGCCCCTTCTGAATCGCCTCCGGCTCCATGCAACATCAACACCAGTGGCGCAGGGCGGTCTGCCCGATAGGTTTTGGGTACATAGACGAAACCATCCCGCTGCCCGTCCAGCCCTAGGGGGTGCAATCCGGGAGTTGCGGTTGCGGTGGGGCGAGTTGGGCGGGATAACAATCGTCCTTCTGTGGCGGATGAATCAGCTTGCTTTGAACTTTCCATTGTCAATAAATTCTGTTGCAAACAACTAGAGAGTTGAGAGATCGCGAACGGTAAGATCGTGCCTGCTACCCCAAGCCGGAGTAGTTGTCGCCGTGTCCAATAAGCAGGAAAGCTTTTGTATTGCCTCATAGCGATCGCGCAGCGTCCCCGGCTCGTTAGTCATCAGAGAGAGCCATACCTTCACGCTAGGATTTTTAACGGTTTCCTGCCTTAATCTTTGGGAAGATTCAGACTGGTTTAATCGCTGGTTTTTATCAGCCTGTTAACCCTAGAAAAGGATAAAACCGTTATTAATTGGAACGTCGATCCCATCAGAGGGATATAGAGCGTTAAATTCTGTAAAACATCAAGATACAGATGTATTCAGAGGAGCTATGTGCGTTTGGGAGCGCTCGTCTGGTGAGAAAAAATATAGTTTCGCTACTAGCTGTGTTGGTGGGGCTTTCCTATGCATGGATCGGGATCTTCACGTCTCTGAACTCTTATTTTTTCAACTATCGTGCAATGACCATTCCTGGCTGGTTTAGGTTAGGGGCAACTATCGCTCTTGGGCTATATCTTCTGGGTGTCTATACGACGGCTCTGGCGTTTCAACAGATTTCAACCCGAAAATCGGCAATTGAGCCATCGTTTTTGGTGTTGGGTTGCATCATCGGTTTGCTGGTTGGCAGTTTACCCTTTTTCCTGAATTTCCTAACCCCAATCCCGTACCTGCTTTATTCTCCATATATTATTTTGCCTATTTCACTTTTGCTATCTTTTTTAGGAATTCGGATTGCTTGTAGATATGAACGAAGTAAATCTAATTCCACGCTAAGAGTTTTATTGTTTAGAGCCTTAATTCCGTGCGCGATCGCCTTAACCTTAATCTGGCTTCACAACGGCAGTTTCCCCAGTGTCAAAGCTCCTGCTGAAGTTCGGCAGGAATGGGCGTACATACAATTTGGGGATTACAAGGAAGTGGTGAACTCAATCAAAACTTGTCAGCCCATTCTAGAACGAGTAGGCAGCGTGAAAGTTGTGGCACCGACCCAAGGCAGAAACTATATTATTTCCGATCCAGGGAGTTCCGGTCATCAGGGGGAATTGACTTTAGAAGTAATCGGAGACAAAGGTGTAGGTGTCGCTAACTTTAACTTCCACATCGTTACTTCAGTTTCACAGGTTCGATTTACCAATCGGGGGAAAACAGAAACAATCGTCTGTCGAAGGTAGGGGAAAATCTGATTTTTTCTGCCCCAACTCGATCGTCCCTGCAAAAGCGATCGCCTCTGCAAAGTTGCTTCATCGACAGATGCCCAAGCGAGTGGCATAACCATTGATTCAACTGTTAATTAGCTGTAGAAAACCGCCTATGGCGTAGTTATGTCGCACCCGGCCAAACACGCATCGCGCTTGCAAAGAGGATTAAAAATTAGAGCGACGTTTAGACTGATTTAGAAAATCCTTTAAGGTAAACCAGAGAGATAAACTTCCTAACATTATCAAACTAGCTCCGAGCGGATAGACGTACCAACGATTATCCTGCTCAACTTTTAGAGACTTAGCTTTTGAATCTTGGACAAATGTATTGATCTGGGAGGTTTTTTTCTCTGTAAAACTAAAACCGTTATTCATTGGAAAGTAGAGTTTCCCGTCAGATGTTTGCAAGACAAGCTGAGTTGATTTTCCATGTTTCTGAACGTTTGCTTTCTCTAATCGATCGAGTGGGAAGGGAGTCACGGTTTCCCCTCGCAAACTCGACACCACGAGTTTACACATACCTAACGATTGGCGGCGATCGCATTCTAAGGTTGCCAGTTGAGGATTCAGCAAAAACATTCCACCCCGGATAACCATAAAAACGCCTAGAACCGTTATCCAGAACGGTTTTTTCAGATGTACGGAAACGCCCTGAAGTTCAAATGAGGTATATCGCCGCCCTGCTTTTTTGGAATCTTTGTCAGTTCCCATGCTTGTCCTCTCCTGTAGGGCATTGAACAACATAAGTGCCGCTTTGTTGAGATACAAGCCCATGCATCCTGACTCCGGTTAGCTCGATAAAACCGTCTATGCCGTAGTTATCTGGCACCCGACCAAAAACGCGATCGCGATAACTTCTGGTTGATGAAGATAGTTAACCCAACGGAGCAAGTAAACTCAAGAGGCAGTTAAGGTTAAGCGCATACAGTTACAGACTGTTCGCGCATTTGCTTGATTTGATGTCATCACCGAAGGAGACTAGGATGACTTCGACCACCCTAAAGCCTAATTTAACCGTTCCCGGCCCCCGTCCAGTCCCCATTCTCGGACGTGCTGCCCATGTTTATCGCTTCGCGTCCGACTCAATCGGCTATACCCGCGATCTCTTCCAAACCTATGGATCGGTGGTCTCCCTGACTTATGGAGGCGGCACAAATCTTTACTCACCGCTCCCCAATTGTCCCGGTAGTGTATTTGTCTATGGCCCGGAACTCGTGCGCCAAGTGACGACCCAGCACGAGATTTATTATAAGCATCCCTTATCCGGAAAATTGTACCGCAGGCGGGAAGCCTCGGCGCGGACAGAACCCCTGAAGCACTTTGCCGTGGGACTCTTTGGCATCAATAGCGATCGCCATCGGCAAGCTCGTCAACTCCTCATGCCCGCCTTTCACAAACAGCGCATCGAGTCCTACCGCAACGATATCGTTACCATCACCCAATCGGTACTCGATCAAATCCGGGTTGGGGAAAAAAGTGACATTGACCAGATTATGCGGCTGCTGACAATGCGAGTGGCGACCAAAACGCTGTTTGGTGCTGATGTTGGCGAGATGGGTGGCATTACCGGGAAACTTTTTCAGGATACTGTAGGTTTGCTGGGAACGCCCATGATGGCACTATTCCCTGTGGACTTACCAGGATTGCCCTACCATCGCTTTCTGAATCTAATCGCCCAACTTGACGACGAGATGCGATCGCTGATTGCAACTAAAAGGGCAAAGGGCACTGACGATGGAGATGTGCTGTCGATGCTGATCCAAGCTCGTGACGCCGAAACTGGCCTCGCTCTGAGCGATGATGAATTGCTGGGACATACTGGCGTCTTCTTTTTAGCCGGACACGAAACCAGTTCCAATGCACTTACCTGGACGCTGTTCCTCCTCTCCCAACATCCGCAAATTTTTGCCGATCTCCTCGACGAACTCGAAAGCGTGCTGCATGGTGAAGCGCCGACAGTCGAGCAATTGCAACAATTGCCGTTATTAGAGCGAGTTATCAAAGAGAGTATGCGTGTATTGCCGCCAGTCCCCTGGAATGGGCGCGTCACCGCGCAACCGACTGAACTCGGTGGTTATGCCTTGCCTTCGGGAACGGAGGTATTTGTCAGTATTTACCAGACTCACCAGATGCCCGAACTCTATCCAGAACCGGCGGTTTTTAATCCGCACCGTTGGGAAGGATTTGAACCCACTATTTTTGAATACAATCCCTTCAGCGCTGGGCCTCGGATGTGCATCGGTGCAGCCTTTGCCATGATGGAAATCAAAATAGTGCTGGCAATGCTTTTACAACGCTACCGCCTGCAATGCATTCCCCATCTGAAGGTAGACCGTTTTGGGGTGATTGTCATGGCACCGAAATATGGGATGCCAACGATCGTCCATCAGCAAGATCGTCAGTTTAGCCAGGGAGTGGGTGGCGTGTGCGGTAACGTGCGAGAGATGGTGAAATTGCCTGAATAATCCGTGCGAGTAGGGGCGACGCATTCGGACAAAAAATCTTGGGCGATAGACACTCGGAACCCCACCCCTGCCCCTCCCCGTGAACGGGGAGGGGTTCAATATTTCCCCTCTCCGTGAACGGAGAGGGGTTAGGGGTGAGGTTCGGGACTGCATCCAATAGAGAATTGCGGCTATTTGAGACGGCAAACCAGGTTATTTCCTCTGTAGCGTTGTTTCCTCTGAAGTTCCCCGGAAGTGGGAAAATGAGACAAATGGCGCTTAGTGACAAAATTGCAAGGAAAGAGGGAAATGCTAAAACGGATTGCCGCACTACTACTGGTGGTATTAAGCGTAAGCTTGCAAAGTTGCACTGTCGCTAGTGCCACCAGTGGCTTAAAAAGCTATGTAGATAGCACCGACGGTTATCAGTTCCTATATCCCAACGGCTGGCTTCCAGTCGAGGTGAAAGGTGGAGCCGATGTAGTGTTCCACGATATCATTGAGCCTTCTGAAAATGTGTCAGTCGTCATTAACCCGGTTGGGGCAGAGAAAAGCCTCGCTGAGTTGGGGACACCGACGGAAGTGGGATACAAATTATCAAAAAGCGCGATCGCACCCCCAGGATCGGGACGCGAGGCAGAATTAGTGAACGCTGAAAAGCTGGAATCTAACTCTAAGACTTATTACATACTGGAATACACCGTCAAACTCCCCAATCAGCAACGCCATAATCTTGCCTCTATCGCCGTCAGTCGCGGTAAACTTGTCACCTTCAACGCTTCTACCACAGAAAAACGCTGGGAAAAGTTGAAGCCATTGTTAGAGCAAGTCGTTAGTTCATTTTCTGTCTATTAATAGCGATCGGCTGATGGCTAATGGCTCATAAAAGTGATGAGAGTGATAAGAGTTGAGGCGAAAAGAGAATTATTTAATTCAAAACTCAACACTTAAAACTTTTGACAATTAGCAACTCGCCACTGACAACAGAACGATGACCCTTCCCACTTTAGTCTTAGCCTCCGCTTCTCCAGCTCGCCGTCGCCTGTTGCAAAGTGCCGGAATCGAGCCGGTGGTTTGCCCTAGTGATTTTGATGAGTCCCAAGTCTCAACTAGCGTTGCATCCGAATTGGTGCAAACTCTGGCGTTGCGGAAAGCGGAAACGGTTGCGAATCAATTTCCAGATGCTTTGATATTGGGATGCGATTCGGTGTTGCTGGTTAACGGTGAGATTCATGGGAAACCAGCAGATGCAGCACAAGCGATCGCCCGTTGGCAAAAAATGCGCTCCCAAATCGGCGAACTCTATACGGGTCATGCTTTAATTGACCAGCAGCAAGACAAAACCGTGGTACGCTGCGGCATCACAAAAGTTTATTTTGCCGATACTAGCGATCGCCAGATTGAAGCCTACGTCGCCACTGGCGAACCCCTCAAATGTGCTGGCTGCTTTGCCCTCGAAGGGAGAGGGGGACTATTTGTAGACAAACTGGAAGGTTGCCATACAAATGTCATTGGTCTGAGCTTGCCACTACTTCGCCAGATGTTCGGTGAACTGGGATACGATGTCACCGATTTTTGGCAAAGATGAAGGATGAAAGAAGTTTGTTGTCCATTGCTACTAGCAAATAACAACTGATAATTGATTTGTGCCTTTTTCTTGAATTGCTCCGGAATTTGTTAAGGTTCCTAGATTTTTGATTAAGGCAAAGGATCTGCGTGTCTAATATTGGCTAAGGCAAAGCTTTTGGAGGGCTTTTGTTCATGGGAGTAAGTAACGAGTTTAAAGCACAACTCAAGGCTGGCAAAATTTTTGAGGCGCTCACCTTGGCACTCAGCGAAGCCATCGAGTTAGAAA
>NZ_JAMPJZ010000024.1:0-70964 GCF_039961835.1 Trichocoleus sp. ST-U1 | reverse complement strand
ATCACCTTCTGACGCAGGTCATAACTATAGGGGTTTGCCATGAGCAGCTTGAATAACTTCAGGACAACAGGTGATCTCTACTCTACGTCCTAACTATCTTGGCGGTTGCTATACAACCGGCTTGAAAGCTCTGTTGTTGATCGCAATCAAAAACGCTGGCTGAAGTCGCAATCACAACGACCTTTAAGTCGGGTGACTTTCTGATTCGACGAGTGGCTTCTAAGCCATTGAGGGCGGGCATCATTAAGTCCATCAAAATTACATGGGGTTGCCACTCCTGTGCTTTGGTTATACAGTCCAAACCATCGGTGGCTTCCCTAATTTCAAAACCTAATGGCTCTAACATTTTTACTAGAATTGAGCGATTTTCCCATTGATCGTCGGCGATGAGGATTTTGCGCTTGTCGCCCAAGTAACCAATAATGGGGCGTTCATCTATTTGGGTGACATCTGCCCACTGGTCAACTAAGGGTAAATCTAAATCAAAGTAGAAAACGCTACCTTTACCTAAGATGCTGTTAACTTTGATTTCGCTGCCCATCATTTGCACTAATTGACGGCTGATTGCCAAGCCTAAGCCGGTGCCTTCGCTTTTGCGATCGCGCTCTCCGACTTGGTGGAAGGGTAAGAAGATTTCTTCTAGTTGCTCTGATGCCATACCGACGCCAGTGTCTTCTACTTGAAACCGGAATGTTCCGTCTTGATAGCTGGCTTGGAAGGTGACGCCGCCGGTAGTTGTAAATTTGATCGCGTTGCTAAGTAAGTTGATTAAGACTTGCCGCAACCGTTTTTCATCGCCCTGGACTGCCATTGGAAGCGGGGCGATCGGTTGGTAGGTTAAGTAGATGTCTTTTTGTTGGGCACGAATACGGCACAGTTCGACGATGCCTTCAAGGAATTGGGGAAAATGAAAGTTACTCCGATGGAGTTCCATTTTCCGGGCTTCTATTTTGGAGAGGTCTAAGATGTCGTTGATCAGGGTTAATAGATGTTCGCCGCACTGGTGAATGACGCCTAAACCATCTTTTTGCGGCTCATTTAAGGTTTTGTCTCGTTTGAGGATTTGGGCATAGCCGAGGATACCGTTGAGAGGGGTTCTCAGTTCGTGGCTCATGTTAGCGAGAAATTCGCTTTTGGCGCGGTTGGCGGATTGAGCGGCTTGTTCGGCTTTTTGGCGATCGCGTATTTCTTGTTGCAGCTTTAGCGTTCGCTTTTGAACTTTCGCTTCCAGCATCCGGTTGTAGTTTTCTAATTGCTCGTGGGAAAGTTTCAGTTGTATTTGCGATCGCTCTAGCGCTTCCTCAGCCCGCTGGCGCTCCAGTTCGGCGCTAACTCGTGCTGCAAAGAGGCTCATAATTGATTTTGCCCGTTGCTCCTGCACGAGGGGCTTATCATCGATAAAGCAAATATGACCAATTGGCTTACTGGATGTTGAATCTAAAAGGGCAACTCCCAGGAAACACTCTCCTCCTAAAGCCGCTAAAGCTTCGCCTTTGGGGAAGAATGACTGGACGTTTTGGGGATAGCAACTGATGCTGTTGTTTTCAACCAGAGTCTCTTGTGTAAAGATGCTTTCGCAAGGAGTATGGACTAAGTCGTACTCAAAGTTGTCACCCAATTTGTCTGAATTCCAAAAGGAAAGCACTTTGGCTCGGACAGGTGTATCGTCCTCCCAGGCGGATGCTTCTGCCACGATAACGTAGCGAACTCCAAGCGCTGCGGCTAGATGCTGTGCAAACATCGGGTAGAAATCTTTGCCCGTAACTGAGGCGGTTCCGGCGATCAGATCCTGTAAGGCTTGTTCTGCTTGCCTGCGCTCGATAATTTGGCTATTTAAATAAGTGAGAGAGTTGGTTAATTTATCTCGCTGTTCTCCCCGGATATCTGCTGAATTGACTTCTATTAAGGCTGAGTCGGAGAGGTTGCCACCTAAAGCTACGTGACTGGACTCCACAACTTTGACAGCTTCGCCTTCAGCATTAAAAATAGGGACTTTAACGATGTCAAATAAATAGACTTGCCCATCGTAACGAGTTACAGGTTCTTGAGAGATGTGGAGCGTCTGCCCGGTATTCACGACATAGGCGTCATCCACGACAGACTGTTGGGTAGCATCCCGGTTATTTAGAGGAATATCTGTCGGAGCGCGATCGCAAAGCTGTTCCAGTGTCATGCCGTAAAAGTCGCAAAATGCTTTGTTGGCATAAACTAGGCACGATTGGGAGTTTTGGCACTTTACTAAATTTGGGATGGCATCTAGGACTTGTGCATACATCTCCACCCGTTGACGCAGTTCTTTCTCGACCTCCTGGCAATCGGCTAGTGTCTGCTCTAGCTCGGCAATTTGCTGACGCAGTTTCAAGGATTCTTGATTCTGCAATTTGCCGGTACTGGTTTTACTGCGTCTATAACTTGTAACCATCTATTCCTCCTTCTATACCTTTTGGTTTTAGATATATCGAAATTAAGTTAAGCGGCTCAAATTCAACATTCAACACGGACATAGCACTCTCCTCGACCTTCTTGGAGTTTCCAATTAAATAGTCAATGAGGCTCGTAGTTCGTTGGCGAAGTCATCCCTCTGCTAAGGAAAGGAGGAATAATATAGGCTCCTAGTGTCCGTATTTAGGATTCCCTAAATTTGGAAAAAAACTCTAATGTTGAATGTTCTTTAATGTTAAGAAATACAAAAAAGATATTATTCCTTTATGAAAAAAGTAAAAATTTTCTTTTTTAGGCTTGACAATCAGTAGGCTGGATTAATGATTTGTAGGATGGGTTGTCGATAGCGTAACCCTCACAGGTGTTGGGTTTCCTGCGTTAATCCAACTAGAAAAATATTCAATTTAATGCATCCGCCGACTGAATTAAGAACATTTGAATAAAAGACTCGCTGCAAGCTTAATGGGGCAATTAATAGAAACGGCGTTAAAAATTTCTTGAGAAACCTGCGTTGATAAAAAAACATTGATGGGTGTTATTGTCAAGCAAACAATGCGGACGCTTTCCTTCGCGCCGGTTCTACCCTTCCAAGTAAGCTAAAATTCAAGCAGAATCAGCATTCCGCGAACTAGCCTCCTCATGATTGAAAGTCTGCAAACCCAGCTTTACGAACTCAGTGAATTTGCCAACCGTCTCGTTTTTATCCAGCTGCAACATCTCAGCGTTATCAGTATTGGCATTATCTTTGCAGCCGGATTGCTCACCAGTTTGACCCCCTGTATGCTTTCCATGTTGCCCATCACCCTTGGCTACATCGGGGGCTATGAAACCAAAAGCCGCCTCCAAGCAGCTGCCCAGGCTACCTGGTTTTCCTTGGGATTGGCAACAACGCTGGCAGGGCTTGGTATCTTAGCGGCGTTGCTGGGGAACGTCTACGGTCAAGTGGGATTTGGTTTGCCGATCCTTGTGAGCATTCTTGCGATCGCAATGGGGCTAAATTTACTAGAAGCTTTGCCCCTTCCGTTGCCTGCTTGGGGTGGGATGGAGTGGATTTCTAAAGAATTACCAGCGGGAGTGCGTTCCTATCTGATTGGTCTAACTTTTGGGGTGGTTGCGTCCCCGTGCAGTACTCCCGTGTTGGGAACGTTACTGGGTTGGGTTGCCACGACGCAAGACATGGTATTAGGTGCAGTCTTGCTGCTATCCTACACAGCAGGTTATGTGGCACCGTTGATTTTGGCAGGAACTTTTACAGCCTCTATTAAGAAGTTGCTAGAGTTGCGCCAGTGGTCGAGTTGGATTACACCCGTTAGCGGTGTGCTTTTGGTTGGATTTGGGGTATTTTCGCTGCTGTCTCGGATTCCAATTGGTTAAAGGTAATCAAAAGCACTCGCTATTACCAATTACCAATTATCAATTATCAAAAAATGACTGCAAAAAATTCTTTTTTCTCAAACTTAGGGTCAACTTCCTATCGGTTTTGGCGACAGGAGTTGTTGCCATTACTGGCAGATTTGCGGTTAGCGATCGCGTTGCTATTAGCGATCGCGCTTTTTAGCATCTCTGGCACGGTGATTGAGCAGGGTCAGTCGCCTGCTTTTTACCAAGCGAACTATCCAGAGCATCCCGCTTTGTTTGGTTTCCTGACTTGGAAGGTAATCCAGGTAGTCGGATTAGATCGTGTTTATCGCACCTGGTGGTTCTTATCACTCCTAATTTTGTTTGGCAGCAGCTTAACTGCCTGTACATTCACCCGCCAGTTTCCAGCTTTAAAAGCAGCACAGCACTGGAAGTTTTACGACCAACCCCGCCAATTTCAGAAACTCGCCCTGAGTGCGGAACTAGAAACAGGTTCGCTAAACAAACTGACCGAGTTGTTGCAGCAGCGACGCTATAAAGTTTTTCAAGAAGGAGATAAACTTTACGCCCGAAAAGGACTGGTGGGACGGATTGGCCCAATTGTTGTTCATGCCAGTATGTTAATTATTCTGGGGGGCGCAATTTGGGGGAGTATCACGGGTTTTGTCGCCCAGGAAATGGTTGCTAGCGGCGATACATTTCAGATAAAAAATATCATCGAAGCTGGTTCTTGGGCGCTGCCACAAGTTCCCAAAGATTGGTCGGTGCGGGTAAATCGCTTTTGGATCGACTATACACCTGAAGGCAGAATCGACCAGTTTTATTCCGATTTGTCGGTTTTGGATAAACAAGGACAAGAAGTTGATCGTCAAACGATTCACGTCAATCAGCCGCTGCGTTACCGAGGTGTGACGCTTTATCAAACAGACTGGGGAATTGCAGGTATCCAGGTGCGGCTGAATAATAGCCCAGTTTTACAGTTGCCGATGGCGTCATTAAATACTGTCAGCAAGGGCCGAATCTGGGGAACTTGGATTCCCACTAAACCGGATTTGAGTGAGGGCGTTGCCTTAATTGCCAAGGATTTGCAGGGAACGCTGATGCTTTATAACCCAAAGGGTCAGCTAATCAATACTATTCGCCCCGGGATGTCGGTACCTGTGAATGGAGTCAGGCTGAGCATTGATGAAGTAATCGGCAGCACTGGCTTGCAAATAAAAGCCGATCCGGGTATCCCGTTTGTTTATGCTGGCTTTGGTTTGCTGATGCTGGGTGTGGTTATGAGTTATTTTTCTCATTCGCAAATTTGGGCGCTACAAGAAGGGGTTAGTGCAGCGTCTCAGAAGGAGATTCGCTTCTATGTCGGCGGCAGAACTAACCGCGCACAGGTTGCTTTTGAACGGGAACTGTTGGAAATTTTGGATCGAGTCAGTCATCCGTCTCAGGAGGAAGTGCCAGTTGTTGAGATAGAAGCGATCGCGACCCAGTCCTAAACCATTTTTGATGTGGGTTGGTAGAGGGGCGATTCATCACGCCTCTACCAACAAATAACGTCTTCCACTCACACCTTTTTTTCTAGTTTCCAAAGCCAAACTTGACCCGTTTGGTATGCAGGCTCTATTTTGTAGTTTTGCTTTTGTAGTGCCTTTCTTAATTCCTTGGAACTCCTGTATAAAAACACATCACTGAACCCATCTGGAATCTGAGGCACATTTGGTTTAACGACTAATTGAAGCCGCACTTTCGGTTCCAGTGCATAGGTTAAAGGAAGAAAAAAGTTTAGTTTCTCATTGCTGATCAAAAGCGGATGAGCTGTTTTGTTGATGATTTGGGCTACTTTTGGATTGTATTCAGTTTGAGAGAGAGCTTTATTCCACCAGATTTCTTGTTGAGAACTGATGGCACAGGATATAACACCACTCGAAACTACTGCAACAAGCACAAATTGCCATAGTTTTTGTACCTTTGCACTTCTCGAAGGCAAACTAATTTTAGTAGCCAGTAAGTAAGCAATTGCTAGCTGAATCCCCAAATAAACAGCAACTAGATGTCGAGTTGAACCTGACAATCCTCCTCCGGAGATTAAATCTCTGGAAATAAAGGGAAGGGCAGTTACCCCAAGCAAAGTTAAAACAAATAACCAAACTTGCTTGCCAGTGTTACGACACAAAAAATAAATTGCATATCCTGACAGGAATAAAATCATTCCTACCAGTGTCAGTCGGATAAATTCTGTCCATTGATTGTTAAATCCAAACTCAATCACTCCTCCTGCTGGATCTGTATCAAGAAATGTCCGAGTGATATTGCGAGTCCAAGCTTTCACCCAAGAAAACAGGCTTTCTTTCTGGCGAGACCAATCTGTTGTCTTTTCAACGGTAGATGAATTAGCAATTAGAATTAAAAGCCAAGGCACAAATGTGAGCAAACCAGCCAAAGATGCCAGCAAATAGGCAAAGACTGTTTTACTGAATCGGAAATTTTCGATTGTCAATAGATAAATTCCATGTCCAATCGCAACCAACGCAAAAAATAACTGGGTATAAATTCCCAGTGCTAGCGTTGCTGCATACAGCCCCCAAGTGGAAATAAGGGTTTTGGTGTCTCTATTTCCCAGCCGCATCGCTCGCAGCAGTGCCGCACTCGATAGTAAGATCGCCACAATCCACAAACTATAAGGTCGTGCTTCCTGGGCGTAGAGAACTTGAAACGGGGAGACGGTGATGAGTGCGATCGCTATCCATCCTGCTAAGGAAGATCCAAATAATTCTTGGCATAGCCAATAGATGCAAGGAAACGCTAGCAAGCTAATTAATGCAGACAAGCTTCTGATTATCCCTGGCGAATAACCAAACCATTGCACCCAATATCTTGCCATTAAAAAATAGAGGGGCGGATGCTGGGGAGTATCGACCACTATCGAGTTGATGGTTCCGCTTGCACCTTTTTCCGAATTGGGTTGTTGAAACTTCTGTAATTCTTCGACCCCCATCACCTGTCCATCAAAGACTTCTTGGGCGAATTCTGCCTTGCTGTAACCGGCAATCCGTAATGAAGTGAAAGTCTCATCGCCCCAGTAAACTTTGCGATCCAGGTTGACGAATCGAAAAAATACTCCCAGTACCAGCACGACAATGATAAAAAATTGTAACCAATTTGGAGGAAGTAGTTTTGTCTGAGTTAACCTATTCTTAACATGGTTAAGGCTTTGTGCAACTGCCATGAAACCTCCATTTCGTAATCTAAAAAGCCGGGAAGCTTTGCGAAATGTTAGGCGTGCCAATGGAAGTTATCATTCACCCTGAGACTGATATTGTGTCTATTTTTTGAGCCGATAAGATAGACTTTTGATGACACAAAGCAGAAAGCCCGTTGGACGGGCTTTCTGAAAAAGATAATTTTTAAACCAGGTGGAAGTAGCCAGATGCAAGTGAATTTTTTTGCTGCTATCTAGGCGTCAGAGGACTTCTGATGACGCACTTCAATGACTGTGTGAACATTACCGCGGGGCGCGAAATCCCCTTTGATAGTGGCTTCTAAAGGATCGCAAGCTGCCACAAAGTCATCCAAAATTTGATTGATGGATTCTTCGTGGGAGATGTAGCGATCGCGGTAACTATTGATATAAAGCTTGATCGCCTTCAGTTCCACCACCCTTTGGTCGGGAACATAGGTAATATGGATGGTCGCAAAGTCAGGATAGCCAGAAAACGGACACTTACAGGTAAACTCTGGTAGAGTAATGTGAATGTCGTAGTGGCGTCCGACTCGCGGATTGGGGAAGGTAATTAATTGTCCTTCAGAAATATTTCGCTCACCGTATTTCATTTCCGAGAGCGGCGTTTCAGATGATAATTGTTGTTGTGTTGGCGACTGACTCATCAGTAGTGGTAGCAAACGTGGGTCGTTAGTTATTAGTCATTTATAACAAATAAAGGACTAATAACCCTTGAATATGAATGCAGGTCAAGCTTTTTCAGCCTTCTTCATCTGCTTTGTTCAGAAAATATCTCTAGAATTGAACGGATCTGTACTACCCTCCCAATCCGGACAATTTTTATCATCCCAGCCATAGGGATGCATGGCGCAGACTAACAGGTTTCCACCATAAGCTTGTCCGTGGTAATGGTGACAACCCATACATGCAGGATTTTTTTGTGGGGTGGGTTCAACAGTATCCACCATATAGGAAAAAGGCTGCTCACCTTCACCCACAATTTCTTCAAATTCTAAATAAATTTCAGCGATCGGTTCAAATAATTCCTGCAAACACTGATTGAGATCGGTTGCAATTGTAGTTTGTACGCTTTCGGCAACAGCGTCTACTACTTCTGTGATACCAATGAAGAATTGCTCTACTTCATCAGCGACTGCTTCCATCATCTCGAAAAAATCTTTTTGCCACTCTTCCATTTTGGATACTCAGCACAAAAGGCTTAGTTTTTACCGGCGACGCGATGACGCCAATTAATCTGCAATTCTATTCTAAATAGTGTGAATCAATGATGCGATCGCAATGTTATAGATTAGCACCCGTTGCCTTGCGCGATCGCAAGGCGTGTGATGCTCCTCGCAGCGACTCGCTCTTGCCTATGCAGCTAACGATTCGGCTGTTCGCAGTTTATCGTTCATTACTGCAAAGCTAATCGCGCTTTAGCCGACGCAGTTCGTCCTGTAGTGCTTGCACCTGTTGGCGCATCGCGTCCACATCATTATTTGGAGCCGCATTTGGAGCTGCTGCCGACTTTGGCTCTTCATCTTCTGAGAGAATTTCAATCCGCCGCGGCTCACCGGGTTGGGTGCTGCTAGTGGATGGTTCAACGGGTGCCTGCTGGGCTTGTTTCATCATATCATCGACAAACCGGCGGGCTTCGTCTGTTGTCATCTCGCCTTTTGCTACCATTTCATCGGCTAGCTTTTGAGCTTGCGATCGCAACTCAGTTAACTTTCCCCCAGCTCTCTCACCCGCAGAGGCAGCTAAGCCAACCCCTAAGTAAAACGCTTTTTGAACAATATCTCCAAAACCAGCCATCGCAATAAGTCGCTCCTTTAATCTGCAAGTATCTGCTGATTCCAGCATAAGCGTGAAATCGAGAAACTGCCCACCAATTACAAGGCAAACGAGGGCGAGGCGGCGATTCGGGTGATCCGGATACCACGCCTATCACAAGCATCCCGTGTTGCTGCTACCTTCCGGTTCTGACAAGGTTTAGGCGTTGCGATCGCATGGGTCCAGATCATCTAAAGCATAACATCATTCACTGAAAATTGAAACCTCTGGCGGCAATCAAGGATTCGCTTTTATTCGGCAACCACTCGCCACTCATAAAGTTCATACTTGACGCAGCCGTTTTGCACCAGCGGATCGAGTGAGACAATTGCGCGCGCCTCCTCCAGTGAAGACGCCTCAAATAGCATCATGCTGCCTCGCCGTTCCAGCCAGTAGCCGCTACGCGCCTGATATCCTTTGGTAATCAAATCCTGGACATAAGCTTTGTGCGCCGGTACAGATTTATCAAAGATCGGTTTATCAACGATGCCTTCTTCAATCTTTACAAACCAGGGCATTCACTTTCTTCCCTTATCTGGCTATATCTATTTAACAAGTAAACTACCGCTGGAAGTTCTTGGACAATACAAAACGCCGCTTCTTTATCGCTCTCTTGCCGCCGCAAGAGATTCAAGACTACGCCAAAGAGATTCAGCAGCACTTCGCCCAAACCTATGCTAGCAAAGGTGCCCAGAAATCTCCCCCGCATATCACGCTGCAACCGCCGTTTGAATGGCAGGTAGAGGCAGTGCCAGTGCTGGAAGAATGCTTGAGAACGTTTGCTTCCCATCGTTCCCCTGTCTTCATTACCCTGAAAGGGTTTGGAGCTTTTCCACCCCGTGTTATTTACATCAATGTTCTTAAGACGCCGGAACTGCTAGCGTTACAAGCCGATTTAATGACCGATATGGAGACAAACTTGGGAATTGTCGATGCGGTTTCCAAGCAGCGTCCCTTTGCTCCTCACATGACTGTTGCCTTTAGAGACTTGACACGGCAAAACTTTCATGCAGCATGGGCTGAATTTCAGGGGCGATCGTTAGAGTTTGAGTTCACTGCTGCTCAGCTAACCCTACTGATTCATACAGGGGAACGATGGGAAGTAAGCGCCGAATTCCCTTGTTTAGCGCGCCGGAGGTAAACAGGGCAAGCCTTTCAGCCAAGGTTGCGGCTGGTTGTGGCGCGATCGCAACCTTTTTTCTTTCGCTCAGAAAAACCCTCACTATAATAGCGAATCTTGTTCACTCAATTTTCCAATCTATCCGAGGGAATAAACGTTGATAAAGATTTGTCCTCTCTCATGGTAGAGGTAGTGCAAGCTTGACTCTCACTATTGTGTTGTTATTAGTGTGCTGTCCCCACACGAGTAGATTGCTAAAGTGAGAGGAGTCAATGAAAAAAGTTAATGTACTTAATGTATCCATTGACAACTTGTCAAGAGCAGAGCTATTAACCAAACTTGATCGGGAAGGTGGTATCGTATTTACGCCAAACGTAGACCACCTGATGAAGCTGCAAACCGATGGAGATTTCTACAAAGCTTACAATATCGCTACTTATAAAGTGTGTGACAGTCAAATAGTATTGTACGCTTCTAAATTTTTGGGAACGCCGATTAAAGAAAAACTGTCGGGTTCAGATTTATTTCCCGCTTTCTATATGCACCACAAGGACAATGAAAGCGTTAAGATTTTCTTGCTGGGTGCTGCTGAAGGGGTGGCTCGTAAAGCTCAAGAGCGAATCAATAACCAAGTAGGCAGAAATATTATAGTCGCTTCTCATTCGCCGTCTTTCGGATTTGAAAAGAGCGAAAAAGAATGCCTAGAAATTATTGACAGGATTAATAAGTCAGGCGCTACCGTCTTAGCCATTGGCGTCGGTGCCCCTAAACAAGAAAAGTGGATATTGAAGTATAAAAATAAATTACCCAATGTCAAAGTTTTCTTGTCTGTTGGCGCATCTCTTGACTTTGAAGCAGGTCATAAACCAAGGTCTCCACAGTGGATGAGCGACGCAGGAATAGAGTGGTTACATAGACTCTTATCCGAGCCACAAAGGTTATGGAAAAGATATTTAATAGACGATATGCCTTTCTTCTGGTTAATTTTGAAACAAAAGCTTAACCTTTATAAAAAGCCTTTTCAGGCAGAGAAGAAATCTGTGAAATTAGAACGAGTTAAGTGGGAATAAAAAAATTCTTATTTGAAGGGACGTTTGTAAAGTACCTATTGTTGTGATGCTGTAGCTTGCTTGTCGTAGGGTAAGCAGCCTTAGCAGCTATAGGCTTTCTGTTAAAATTTATGGTTGCATGATGGACGTTCCACGGAACGTCTATTTTTGTGATTGAGATATCTTGACAGGCGATTAGACTACTTGAATTAGACTACTTGAGAAATTTCTCCCACCTTTCCTCAAGCTCTTTCTTTCCGGTAAACGGGTAAGGCTGGGGTTCTAAATAGAATGTAAGGGTCGATCGCATTCCGAACCCCTTCGCTACAACTGCGTCACGAGATGTATTTGCTTGCCGCCTTAGGAGGATGTTCCTGCTGGACTACTAATTGCCATAGTAAATTCCTCTGCCATTTGTACCAATAAAAACTAAACCAAACTGCTGCAAGCTTGCTTCCATCACATTTGGGCTATTGCCAATCGGATTTTTCGGATTACCAATCCTTTGCCATGTCTTCCCTCTGTCGAGAGAACGGAAGATTCCTTTGCCCATATTATTAATTTCTCCGTACACATACAGTGCTGGAATCGTGCTTCCCTGCTGTGGTTTTCCTAAAGAAAACAAATAGGATCTCTTAACTGCATTCATCTTAGAGAAGGTCTTGCCACCGTCTGTCGAATGGTAAAGTTGTTTCTTATCGAGACTCAGCCAAATTTCACCTTTAACTCCAGATACGGTTCTTAGCGAGTGCCAACTTTCATCGGGAAGTGATGAATTCACGACTTTAAAAGACAAACCTCCATCGGTACTTTGATAGAATTTGCCATTCTTATAGTAATAAAACGTGTTACCATCCACTTTGTCTGCTGCCAGCGGCAAAGACCAATTCCAAGGTCCCTTGGAACCCTTAGGTAAGCCAGTAACTTCTTTCCACGAAGCGCCTCCATCATCTGTGCGGAGAGCTTTATCTCCACTAACAGTGACAACAAATAACTTTGGATTAGTTGCTGACATCGCTATACGCATCGGCATCGTGTCTTTTGGAAATGAAGCAAATTCTTTCCAAGTTAAGCCGCCGTCTGTCGAAGTTGCTCCCGAATAAGTATTGTTCCAGCGATTACCGCCAACGCGCACCATTTGCAGGGGAGCTTTTTCATAGTAGGCAATGCTGTAGGTATCCTGGAACGAAGGGCCACTAGCACTAAAGGTTTTAGATGGATAATTGTCTAATCCCTTGTTGTGGTAAAACCCGTCTACATCTGCCACCCCACTCAACAACAACGCGCCACTCGGAGGCGCAGTTAAGGTGAAGGTGACAAGCTCTTCGTGTCCTTTTTGATAGTTCGTCCAGGCAGAGGGTTGTTTGTTAATATTGTCTGTCCGCCATATTCCGTACCAATCGGTAAACCAAACTCTTCCAGAAACGTGGGGGTCAAACTCAATCGCAGAGACAGAAGGATTGGAGAGCATATAGCTAGACCACCAAGGAACGGTATTGTTAAGCGATCGCTTCTGCTCTTTCCATGTAGTTCCGCTATCGAATGAGCGGTAAATTTTAGTATTTTTTCTCTCTTTTGTAGCAACAAGAATATCTTTAGGATTAGCAGGGTTAATGCTCAACCCATTAAAATCCTCTTTGGAGCCTTGTGGAGTAATGTTTTTCCAATCTCCATCTGTATACTTTCTAACTCCAGGACTTCCATTAATTGTTGTGTAGAGAGTGTTATTGCGACTTGTCACTAGCCGCATCGCTTTTTTTGGGCTTCCGTCAATCTTGCTCCAGGTAATGCCTGTGTTAGTAGATTTATAAATTCCATCACCATAGGCATTGGCATAGACTAAACCAGGCTTATCTTTGTCAAAGACAATTGCTGTGATGCCGATATCTTTTTCCGGCTTTCCGGGAAAAGAAGTCACTTTAGCCCAGTTCGCGCCAGCATCTAAAGATTTCCAAAGCCCATCGCGCCGCGAACCAAATAAAATCATCTTGGAATTAAATGGATTGATGACGAGTCTCTCGCCTACCTCCCGCCTATCTTGGTTGCCGCCCATTGGCAAGTCCAAATCCAGCTTTTTCCAGGTTGCACCTCGATCGTTAGACTTAAAGATAGTTCCAGGCTCATCCCAGACGTATTTGCCTGCGGCAATATAAATAATATTTGGATCTTTTGGATCGAGGGCTAGGGCTTCTCCGCCGTAGTAATTGCTCTTCTCTAGTGGAAAGTGGTCAGTTAGCGGTACCCAGCTTTTATTTACTGAATTCCAACGATAGAAGCCACCCACATCAGTTTTGATGTAGACGAGATCCTTCTGTAGCGGATGCAGAAAAATACCCGTAACATAGCCCCCTCCGCCTATTGCAACATTCGTCTCCCCCAAAAACACATTGGTTCGGTAATTGCGGGAAGTGACGACTTCTGCCTGTCCTGATGCACCGTTAAGGATGTTGCTAGCAAGCCAGATGTGCTGAAGTGCGACTGTGGCAAACAGAGCAATGACAGCAAGGCGAACCGTTCGAGCTAACGAAAGGCCTGGTTGGGCGCTAAATTTAGTAATCAGCTTGAAGGCGATATGGGCGAGGCAAATCCCGATGGCGAAGACTAATAAGCTAGTCAGAACTGGTTGGACGCTTGCCAGCCCTGCAAATGTAACATTAGCGATCGCTTCAATGGTTGACCAATGATTAATGGCTGCATTAAACATCGTTGAGCCTCAAATCTCATAATCAGCTACTTCCAACTAAGGAATTATAGCTGACTATACAGATTTGACGGGTTAAGTCTTAACTAATGCCTAAGGTGACTGGGCTACTTTCTTTTAAAACTCTTGCATCAAGCATATCTAAAATTCTGCTGTCCTGCGTCATATCGAATTTTCGGGCAAAGTGAACGTCCCTTCTTATAATTGCTGAGTAATCTTCAGCATTTAGAGTACGAGGATGACCGTGGCGAGTCCCAGTCCAATCAATATAGCGTTTATAGTCGTTACACAAATGAAATTGCCCGCTATTGACTAAAACCGTTTGGACAAAAGATTCATCAGGAATACAAGTCTTTTTATAGTAATTAATTAGATCGGGGTTGTGCTGGCAAAAATGATGTAAATATTCGACACACTTCCTCGATAGAGTCTTGAAGTAAGACCCTGCATAGCATTTAAAGTTTTCATTGAATGGAGATGAATTCGTACGAACTCCTAGCATCAGCCCATAGGAAGAATTTATTCTCACCAAAGGCTGGACATTATTAATGACCATGCGAGGAATTTTGACGATAGCGCGTTTCCAGAGTGGTAAATATTGACCCGAACGCCAGTACTGATAGAGATAGCGATCGCTACCTTCCCGGCTTCCCCAAAGATTTCCCTCTAAATCTGAAAGTACATCAAAATACTCTAAAAAGCCATCAAACGGTGATTCCGCAAGAAACTTCTCAATTTTTGGTAGCGGTTGAATCGGATAGTCTTGGCCTGTAATATTGGCAAGCCAATCAAATTCAACATTATGGCTAAAAAGCCAGTCAATGGCATTCAGATAACCTTGAACAATCGAAAAATCTCCTCGTCCTCCCGTACCCCTAATTACATTCACTCCTGGGAATTCGTGAAAGGCCGTTACGTCTAAATGGCAACCCCTAAAGTCATGGCTAATCAATATCTGAGATTGGGGACTTGATTTTTTTAGAGTTTGCACCAGTCTAAAAATCTGTTCGGGATTTTTATGACTTTGAATCAGATATAAAACTTTCACGATCTTCAACCTCCAGAAAACAACTGCACGAAAAAGTGAACGCAGCAATCTGCCAAAGTGTTGTGCATAACACTTCGGATGTACCCTAAGTAGAGATAGCTAGATTCAACCAGGTCAAGGTATTAAAAAAACCTGATTATCTGCTCTCTATGCGGTAACAACAAAATTTGCAACAATTGTCAAACTAGAAATGCCTGCATAATAAATACTGGTGATTTTGTGCAAGCAAAGTCATAAATTGACAGAGAAATCTGTGTTCAAGAACTTAACTAAAACTGTTTAACTGCAATAGCATCGACAAAGTTGAAACAGCAGTACATAGGTGCTTTCACTGGAAACCAGGCACTCTAGAATAGTTAAGTTCAGAATGGTAAATAGTAAACCTGGTATATAGACGAAGTGTGGGTTTATTTTGTTCCCGGTTTTCAACCGAACCTTATTTTATTGTTTCACCCACATAGACATAGATACTAAACTCTGTACCCTAGGAAAAAAATCTCTGTCTTTTAACCATGTCCAAATTCAGTAATGGTGTACAAAATTAGATTCTTCACGACAGGCTATGACCTTTTTCGTTGCACCCAATTTTTTACATTTACAGCTATGGTCATAATTAAAATCCCAGTCTAAGGAACTCTTTAAGGGACTCAAGCCACGCTTGCAATCCTAGTCGCTTTACGCTTTACATCTTGTTACAGTGCCTATGGTGCAGGCGTCCCCCTTAAGATAGACTTTACTTATACGATTTGTCCGCCTAAAGTAAAACATTAATATATTTCTTTTAAAATTAAAATAACAGTAACAAGCAATACCAATCTTGCCTGCACAAAACTAGCATAATAAAAAGTACTAGAAAATTAGCTAATTGCCACTTTGCAGATAGCTCAACAAGTATTCAGGCAAATTTTTCTGTTACTAAGGCATTGCTAAAAAATTCCAAGCAGAAGATTTTAGAAATTCATCCCGACTCAGCGGAGCTAAACCATCTACCCAATTTTTTAGCTTAAAAATTTTTAGACCACACTCATTGACAAGCAGATCATAAATTCTGCTATCGTGCCATTTCCCGTCTTTCAATGTGCCATCAACCCATTCTTGAGAATTAATTAAGCCACTTTCAAAGACTAAGTAAGGTTTATAAGTTTTTAATGTTCTGATAGCACCTCTAAAAACCTGCAATTCTACCCCTTCTACATCTACCTTGATGAAATGAATCTTAAAGTCTGGAGCTAGTACATCATCAAGTCTCTGAGTTTTAACAGTGATTGGTTCCATAAGTGCATCAGGAATATGGCTTTCACAGCATTCCTTATCCAAGCTACTTACAGCCGGAGCATTCACTACATACCAAAAAATTGTTTCTGCCTCCGAATCACTCAAAGCTGTTTCTCTGACCTCAACAGTTGGAAATTTTTTTCTAAGCCTACTCGCTAACCGTGGTATTGGCTCAAATGCATAATGAAATCCCAGAGGTGAAAACTGTAAAATTTGGCTAAGTAAATCCCCTGTGTTACAACCAACATCAATACAGTTTGAGTTTTTTGCTAAAACACAAGACATGATTTCAATTGTGAAAGCATTGTCTTGTCTATTAAGAATGTCACTGCGTTTCGGAGGCTTTACGATATCTAAAAATGGTCTAACGACCGGATCGAGAAATGAACCCTTGATTGTTTCTTTGAAAAAGTTTTTTATTTCTAAGAAGATTTTCATGGTTTAGCTGCTCCAGTCACTAAAACGCCACTATGCTAACATCAATTAAGGTAGCTTCAAGGTTTTATTGAAGCAGTTAAATTAATTTTATTAGAATTAAAAAAAAGTTGTTGATTATAAAGATTAGCTAGACTGATCTTGAAGAATACGGCGTCTTTGAATAAGCCCAGTCATTTTGGCAGCAAGAGCCTCTATTTGGTAATAAACAGGATGGGGTAAGAAGCAGAGCAAATAGGCAGCTGCTAAGGTCATCAGCGTGCGGCGGGGCTGCTCCAAAAGGATGCGCCAGTGAGCAGCCAAGGCTCGGTGCATTAGCTGCACAGCCATTGAGCCTGCTTTTAAACGGACTGCACTTCTCGCTAAATATCGCAGTTGATATGCTTTAGTGGGGTTTTCCCATTCAGCAATTAATTCTGGAGCGTAGGAGCGTGTTTTTTCAATTACCCTTTCGAGAGCTTCTAATTGCTTCAGCAAACTAGCTGAAAGACCCCCTGCGTTTACCCGATACAGTGTCAGCGCTTCAGGAATGCCCTCAATTTGCCAGTTGGTTTGAAGGAGGATGCGAAGCCAGCATTCTATATCCTCTGCCTGACGAAAGTTATCATCAAAATAAAAATCTTCAACAGTCCCGTAAAGATTATCTTGAAATTTAATCGCTTCAAATACCTCTCGCCGAACTACGGGAGCAGAACCATTTCCGACTGGATTGTCGCGAAGTAAATCGGGTGGTGTAATGTCCTTGAACTTGGGCATCAGATAGGTACCCAAGGAATTTCCCGTTTCATCAACAAAAGCAGAGCGACTAAAACTAATCCCTACCGTTGAGGAATTATCTAAATGTTCGAGATGTTTCTCTAATTTTTCCGGTAGCCAAAGGTCATCGCCATCTAAAAAAGCTAAATAGTCGCCATGAGCATGGCGGATTCCGGTGTTTCTTGCTCCAGCGAGTCCTCTATTTTTCTGGCTAACGATTTTAATTCTAGGGTCTATATACTGCTGGCAAATTTCTACAGTTCTATCGGGAGAGCCGTCATCAACTACAATAATTTCAAAATTTTTGTATGTTTGAGCTAGAACCGATTCAATTGCAGCACCTATATACTTTTCTACTCCGTAGGCTGGAATAATAACCGAAAACTTTTTCATGAAAAGTACCATTTTCTTTAAGTTGCTTGAAAAATTCTTTCGTCAAGCATATCTAATACTTTGCTGTCCCGGTTCATGTCAAATTTTCTAGCAAAGTAATATTTATCTTTAATTAAATTTGGAAAATCTTCAGATGTGAGGATGCGGGGATGACCGTGTCGGCTGTTCTCCCAATCAATATAGCGCATATTGCGGGGATAAAAATTAAACAAACCACTATTTAATAAGATGGTTTGCATAAAAGATTCATCGGGAAGGCGAACTTTCTTGTAGTAGTTCACCAAATCAGGATTGGCAGAGCAAAAATCATGAATGTATTGAATGCATTGTCTAGAAATTGTTTTAAAGTAAGAGCCTCCATAGCATACAAATTTGTCATTAAATGGAGCTGAAGCGGCCCGTTGCCCGATGATGAGTCCATAGGAAGAATCAATCCGCAAAAAAGGCTGAACATTATTAATAAGAACTCGAAAAGGTTTGAATAAGGCTCTTTGCCACTTGGCTAATTCTATACCTGACCACCAGTATTGATAGAAGTAGCGATCGCGCCCATCTTTAGCTCCCCAAGTACACTTATCAGAAAGCACATTAAAATAATCAAAAAATCCATCGTACTCGGTTGCAGCCAGAAAATTCTCAAATTTTGAGAGCGATTGAGTCGGATAGTCTTGACCTGTAAGATTAGCTAGCCAATCAAATTGAATATTCTGGGTTAAAATCCAGTCAATAACATCCAAATAAGCTTGGGTTATCGAGAAATCGCCTCTTCCAACTTTCTTAGCTCTTAGTACTTTAACATTCGGTAAACTCTCGAAGAGTTCTACATCTATTTGACTAGCATTAAAGTTATGACTCATCACTATATAAGAGTCATTACTGGACTTTTTAATAACTTTAACCAGCCGATAAATTTGCTCCGGATTGGTATGGGTTTGGATCAGGTAGACAACCCTCATATTCTGCAACCTATTTTGATGGCGAGCGGGTGTTTATAAAAAAGGTTCTATCATTATGCCAATTGACGGGAACGATCTTGAAGAATGCGTCGTTTTTGGGCGGCTCCTGTCATTTTTAAGGCAAAACTTTCTATCTGGCGGTAGAGAGGACGTGGCAGTAGCCACAGCGAATAGGCAGCTCCCAACGTCAAAAGTGTCCGCCGGGGTTCGTCAAGAATCATGCGCCAGTGGGTAGATAAGGCGCGGTGAGCCATGTCTACAGCGGTTGGGGCAGCTTTCAGCCGGACTGCCCACCGGGCTAATTTCCGCAACTCGTAGGCTTTAGCTGGGTTTCCATACTGAGCAATCAAATCTGGAGCATAGGAGCGGGTTTTTTCCAGCACCTTTTCCAAGTCTTCTAACTGCTTGAGCAGATTTGCTGAAGCCCCTCCGGAATTAACTCGGTACAGCGTCAAAGCTTCAGGAATGCCTTCGATTTGCCAATTAGTCTTTAAGGAAATGCGAAGCCAGCATTCGACATCTTCAAAATGTCGCAATCTTTCATCGAAATAACAATCTTTTGCAGTACCCTGAGGAGCATCTTGAAACTTAATAGCTTCAAAAACCTCTCGCCGAATCACCGGAACTGAGCCATTTCCAATCGGGTTACGGCAGAGGATCAAGGGTGGAGCAATATCCTTGAGTTTAGGCATTTGATAGATACCTAATGGCTGCCCCGCTTCGTCAATAAAAGCAGAGCGGCTAAAGCTAAGCCCGACAGTTGGTGAATTTTCTAGATGCTCAATATGTTTTTCCAGCTTTTCTGGCAGCCACAAATCGTCTCCATCTAAAAAAGCCAGATATGCTCCTTGAGACTGGCGAATTCCTGTATTTCGAGCGGCGCAAACCCCGCTATTATGCTGGCGAATAATCTGAATTCGAGGATCTGTGAATTGCTGACAAATTTCTACACTTTGATCGGGAGAACCATCATCAATAATTAGAAGTTCAAAATGTTTATAGGTTTGGTCTAAAACTGATTGCACTGTAGCAGCTATATATTTTTCGACTCCATAAACCGGAATTATGACAGAAATTTTTTTCATTTTGATTTTTAAAAATTGTGAAAAATTAATATTTGCTACAGCCAGCACTTCCTTGTGATTAACTGCCCCCTTACTCTGACTGACTTATAGTAGGAACATCCTTTGTCATGGACGTACTGGGACGCAAATTACCAAATTTACGGGCTATGGCAGAAACTAAACGACGCGGTTTATGAATCAACAAATTATAAAAGGTGAGTGACAGCCGCTTCTGGTAGGACTTTGGTGCAAGACGAAACGAAACATCTTGAGCGTTTGTGTTACAAAGTTCCCTAGGTATTTCAGCGGAGGCAGTTTCTTTAAATGCTTCTGTTAGTTGAGTAGCTAAATTAGGAAAACCTAACTTTTCTGCCATTTCTACGATCAGATGACCGTCATAATTAATGTATTGTTGATGTTTGAAATCTCCACAATAAACAATGCCAAAATCTAAGTATTCCTCTAGCTCATTGGCTAAGCGCACCAAAAGAATATCGCGATCAAGCGGATCGAGCGTATCAATGCGGTGAAAAATATCGGGAATCGTCTTTTTATTCCAGGACAGCGTTGCATATCTAGCAAGATACTCCTCAATCTCTTTGCCAACAACACGTTTTACCTGTTCGCGTTTGGCATTAGAAATGCCTTTTTTCCCGTTTCCAAAGTCACCATGAGTATAGGTAGCATGAAGCAGACCTGTTGCTACTATCTTTGCAGGTACATGAAGAGAAACCAGGATACTAGCAGTGCTGACTAGATGGGCAATAAACGTCTTACCTGAGGCTCGAAAAGCACCTGTGAACAGCTGCATTGTCAGCTGATAAGCATCACGGATGCGGTTAATATCGTTGCTTGAGTAGCCTTCTGCACGTAGCTGGTTGAAGAGTTGAATGTTTGTTTGAGCAAAAGAGTGCATAATTTTGCTTTTGATTGGAATGCTTCATTTTTGTTGCACTTGGCTTAGGCGAAGTCCATTGATTTTGTCTAAGTCAAGTGCATTTAAAAAAATTAACAATCATTGAACGGCTTAGGCAAAACGTCTCTCTGAAGAAGGAAAACCCAAACAACATTTCAATTTCAACAGGAGCGTTCCTGAAAAAGCGGGGAATCGCTTAACACAGAACAAGTTTAGTAATAGCATCCACTTTTCCAAGGTAGGAGTACGACTAAAAAAGTCTGTGGATTGCGATCGCTTTCCCCACTTGTTTTCTGGATGAAGACTTAGGTTTTGGCTGTGTAAGGGTATTTATCGTCGAAGCGATCGCACCTTCTTTTGGCACCTTCGTTTCGTCGTTCTACACCCTTACACGCCAACCTAACGGGACGATGCCGTCACTGTAGGCTTCTTCTCCGGTATTGCAGGCATCTGAGGTTGTAGCCCTTTCGCTTGCAGGCGAGCCTGACGATTCGTGAGATAACGGTTAAACACCTGATCTAGAGGACGCAACACTTTTGCGACTCCGCCCCCAGCAAGACCTAAAGTCAGGCGGCTACCAATTGGATTCAGGATTGTCACGTATCGCCGCCATCCCAGGCGCTTGTAGCGATATTTGAAGTACCCGTCCTCGTCCAAATTCCATTTATCGCGCAAGCGGTGCAAGCTATTGAGTTCCCAAGCGTCGCTCCAACGCAGCATATAGAAGAGCATATCTGAAGGCTTCAGTGGCGGGCCTGGAACATAAGTGACAAGAGACGCTGGCTCAAAGTAAACGCTACCACCGGCCTCAACGACTGTCATGCAGAAATCGAGGTGTTCTTTAGTATTGAACATTTGTTCATCGAGCAAGCCGACTTTCTCAAAGATTTCAGCACGAACCAGCACGCAATGGAATTCTGCTAGTTCGGTTTGTTGACGTTTGAGCTTGGGTCGCACCTCCGCTACTTTCTGACCTTGCTTGTACATTTTCTCGCGGAGACGTCGTCTGGGGTTTTCGCCGACTTTTTCCAGCCAAATGTGGGCTTCTCCACCGGCAAAATGGACAATTTCGTGTACCGGAGTGCCTTGGCAGGTCAGGGGACCCACTACGCTAGCGTTTGTCTCTTCAGCGCACTGAACTAAGCTTTCTAACCAGCCTGGGCTGACGATCACATCGTTATCGATAAAGACGAGATACTTGGTTGTAACCTGACTCAGACCGAGGTTTCTGGCGCGGTTTGGAGTGAGGTAGTGATCGGTGCGAATGATTTGAAATCCTTTTTCAGTCGCTTGCTGTTGCAAATAACGCTGAATGTGAGCGGGTGAACCCCCATCTACGTAAACTAACTTGAATGGGACTGATGTATGTTCGTAAATGCTTTCCAGCGACTCGCGGGCGCAGCTGAAACGTTCGCGGGGTGAAACAACAATCGTAACTTGGGGATCTAACATCAGGAACTCCTCGCTAAAGACTAAACAATTTATCGGCTGTTTTGTTTGCTATGCATCAACTCAGCTAGATAGGGAAAAAACTTGTTTGTGTTTAAAGTCTGTACTGTGTAGTTGCCCGGTGTCGCTTGGGCAGGTCTGTTTTACACAGGCAAAGACTGGAGATTGTGGTAAGACCAGTAAGCTCCCTGCTGGGCAAGCAACTCGTCATGCCCTCCCTGTTCGATAATTCGACCTTTCTCCATTACCACAATTTTGTCGGCATTCCGGACAGTAGCCAAACGGTGGGCAATCACAATTACAGTCCGGTTTGTTCGCAAACGTTCCAGTGCTTCTTGCACTAACTGTTCTGACTGCGAATCTAAGGCGCTGGTGGCTTCATCGAGAATCATGATTTCCGGGTCGCGCAGCATTGCCCTAGCAATTGAAATGCGTTGTCGTTGTCCTCCGGAAAGCCTAACGCCTCTATCTCCTACCACTGTGTCGTATTGGTTGGGCAACTGACAGATAAATTCGTGGGCATTGGCAAGGCGGGCTGCCTCAATCACCTTTTCTCTGTCCATTCCCTCTAAACCGTAGGCAATGTTATCCAGAAGTGAGGCATTAAAGATGTAGGTGTCTTGGCTAACGACTCCGATGTGCTGGCGTAGCGAGACAACATCGTAGTTTCGGATATCTTGACCGTCGATCTCGATTACACCGTCGGTCACTTCGTAGAAACGGGTAACGAGAGATGCCACAGTGGATTTCCCGGCTCCAGAAGCGCCAACCAGCGCCACAGTTTTGCCACGAGGAATTTCTAGATCCAAACCGTTGAGGACGTAAGATCTGCCGCTGTAGGCAAATTTTACATTTTGGAAAAGAATGCGATCGCGCAACCCTGTAAATTTCTGGTTTCCATTAGGAAGCGGATATTTCTCTGGTAACGAGAGCGCCTCCGTGACTTTCGTTAACGCTGGCAGAGACTCTTGGACAGAACCCCTCGCTGCATTCACCTTTTTCAGTACCGGAACAATTCTAATCAGAACCAGCATGAATATCAGCAGCTCTGCGGTCGTGAGCAGACCCTTGGAGATAAACAAAGTGTAGCTACCGACTAGAACTACCATCGCCGCCGCCAAAGTCGCTAACTCTGTCAGCGGGTCGATGATGTTTAGCTTCTTAGCTAGCCCGATGTTTGCCTCCATATAATTGCTACTGATCTTATTGAAGCGGTTCAGTTCAAAATCTTCCGCACCATAAGATTTAACGATGCGAACACCGCCTAACGTATCTAAAGCCATCGCGTTCAGAGTGCGTTTAGCAGTAACAACTAAACCCCCCGATGTCTTAATCTTTTTCAAGAAATAACTGAGCCATAAAGCAACGCCTGTAATCAAAAATGTCGTTAGAACCGTCATTTTCCACGACACGATCACCAACGTTCCCAGATAGGCGATTAAAATCAGCAGGTTGGTCAAGCCATAAAAGAAGTTAGTCAACAGCTTGTTTGTTTCCATCACCTCTGTATGTAAGGTGCTGGTTACTTTACCCATCTGCACATTATCAAAAAATTCAATGGGCGAATATAAATAGGTTTGATACAGCCGTTTCCTCAAGCGTTTGATGACGGCTTCCCGATAAATGGAAGTCAAGACTTGGGAAATGTAGTAGAAATACCCTTTTAAAATTAAAGAACCCATGAGGACTAAGGCAAACAAGCTAATGAGCGTTCCTTTACCTTGCTGCGCTAGCCAACTATTCAACCCTTCCGTTAAAGCCATTTGAGGAAGAAGCGTTCCACCTCCTTCATTCAAAATTACTTTTAGGAAAGGAATCATCAATCCGATTCCTACACTATCTAGAATAGAAGACAAAATCATTGTCACTAAACCTAGATAGAGAGTTTTCTTCTGCACCTCCAAAATCAGAGAGGTCAGTTTATCGAATTTTCCAATTCGCTTCATTAAGCCCAATTTTAATTTTGCTTTAGCCTCACGCAACCTTGTTTCTCGTCCGAGTGTCTGACTTCGACTCATAGTGTCTACCGCTACTGAACCTTTGAACAGCCAATCGTTGATTGCTAATTCCAGGCTAAATTTTCTTGCCGGAGCGCTTTTTCCTGATGTTTCACTGTGCTTACGCTTGCTCTTAAATTATTTTGCTCGTAGGAAACACAGTGTTAGCTTTGTTCACTTTCTCTAGTAAATGTTACCAGACTTTTTGCTATAAAAGCATCGAAAAAACACGATTTCCCCTATTTTTAATGTGAAGTTTTAGTGAAGTTGCAATTAATATAAAATCCTTACTTGAAGTTTTTATTTTTTAACTCATTCAATCAGAAAATTATTCGGTTTATATCATGTTTTTTCTAGAAAAATATACTTCTAATGGCAGATTTTAACCTGCCAAATGCAATTTTAACGGTTGAACTCTATCTAATGGTAGATTTCTACTAACCGCTCGTTCAACTTGTTAAAGTCGTAATGCGCTTCTACGTAGGCGCGACCGGAGCGACCCATTTCAGGCCAAACTTCCGGATGTTCAAATAAATAGCCCAACTTTTCAGCCAGAGTATCGGCATCTCGTTCGGGAACCAAAAAACCAGAAATCCCATCTTCAATCAGTTCTGGAATGCCACCGTGTTGCGTTCCTATCACGGGTAAACCCATTGCCATTGCTTCTTTTAATACGTTTACGGGGGCATCTTGATCGCCGTTCTTCGCTGTCACGCAGGGGGCGATAAATATATGGGAGTTGTCGAGAATTTCAATGAGTTCCTGCTGCTGCTTGTGACCCAGCAATTTTACTTTGTCACTAACGTCCAGCTCATCAATAAGTTGCTGCAAACTTTCCTTTAATGGCCCATCCCCAACGATGTTGTACTCGATGTTGGGGTATGCCTTAGCCAACTTGGCAATGGCACGAATTCCATACTCAATCCCTTTTTTTTCGACAAGGCGACCTGTGGTGACAATTCCAATGCGACCATCAGCGGGTAGATGACGTGTGGTAAACACAAACTTGCTACAATCGATGCCCGAACGAAGGACGATGATTTTCTTCTCATCGCAACCTAGCTTAATCAGGCGACGTTTGAAATAATCGCAGTTAGAAAGAAAAAGGTCTCCTGTGGCGAATAGGGGATTATAAACGTCTTCGCCGAATTCCTGAATATGCTGGCTAATATCGAAACCGCGAAATGAGGTAATTAATTTTCCGTGGGGCGCACCAATCAGCCGAAATGACATCCCGATGAATCCTAAAGGGCCAAATTGACAATGGATGACGTCGTATTCTTTTTTGCCCAATAATGATACTGCTGCATATAGTAACCTCAATGAAGCAGCTTCTTTGCCATACTTAAAAACATTAAGCGATCGCAGTAATAGGGCTGGGTCTTTGTAGCTGTTCGCGAATAGCAACCCCAAGCCTTTTAGCCCGCGAATCGCAATATTAGATGGCATTTGGATATAGTAGGTACGATTCAGGAGTTGGTACTTTTCTACTGCTGGATGCACCTTGGAAGTATCTCCGAGTTGGTCAGAATAGATATCAACTTCGTGACCCCGATCGATTAAACCAGCGATTTGATTTAAGATAAAGGTTTCTGACAAAACCGGAAATCGACCAACAATCATCGCGACTTTCACAACAATTTTACCCCTACAACTTGACTTTTCTATTTACTAAATACCCTATCAGGTAATTAGCAGTTTCTCGTATATTTCAACTAAATGGTCGTTTAGCTGCCCAATTTCATAGTGCTTTTCCACGTATGCACGACCAGCCGCACCCATTTCGGGCCAGACCTCTGGGTGGGCGATTAGGTAGCCTAATTTTCCTGTCAAAGCATCGACATCTCGTTCTGTAACTAGGAACCCTGAAACCCCATCTTCGACTAGCTCAGGGATACCACTATGGTAAGTGCTGGCAACTGGCAAACCCATTGCCATTGCTTCTTTTAAAACATTAGGAATTCCTTCTTGATTATTATCCTTACTGGTTACGCAGGGAGCTACAAAAATGTGGGAATCGTTGAGAATTTGCACGACTTCGTGCTGTTGTTTCCAACCCAAGAGATTTACTATATTTCCAACATCTAGCTCTTGAATCAGTTGCTGCAAGTCTGGCTTTAAAGAGCCATCACCAATGATATTGTATTCAAGATCGAGGTTCATTTTTGTCAATTTAGCGATAGCGCGAATACCATATTCAATCCCTTTTTTTTCAATTAGGCGACCTGTTGAAACAATCCGCACTTTACCATCGGGATGCGGATAGCGTGTCTTAAAGGAAAACCGATTACAATCGATTCCTGAGCGGAGTACAATAATTTTTTTTTCATTGCAGCCCAAACTAATCAATTTATTTTTAAAATGGTTACAAATGGGCAGGAAACAGTCTCCTTTTTCAAAAAGCTTTTTATAGATATCGTCACCGTATTGACTGAGATACATAGTGAGGTCGGAACCTCGAAATGAGATAATTAATTTGGCTCTAGAGGCAGCAATTGTCCTAAAGTACATCCCTAAGAAACCTAATGGTCCAAACTGGCAATGGATTATATCGTATGGCTTATTTGATAGAAATGGGAGTAACGAGAATGTTGTATACAACATCCTCAAGGAAGCAGCTTCTTTACCATACTTAAAAACATTAAGCGATCGCGCAAAAGCAACAGGATTTTTATGGAAATTTGCTAATAGCAGCCCAATCGCTTTAATTACGTAAATTAAATGATTCGCTGGTCTTTGCTCCGGAACATAGTAGGTGCGCTCAAGAAGTTGATATCTTTCCACATCTGGGTGGATTTTGGCAGTATCGCCCGGTTGCTGGGCGTAAATTTCAATCTCTTGTCCTCTCTCAATCAGCCCCACGATCTGATTTAAGATGAACGTCTCTGATACAGTAGGAAATTTACCAACAATAAAAGCGATTCTCATCGTAAATTTCACCTAATATCCGATACTCTGCTGTCATCATTCTGGACGGTTAAGCATCAAGAGCCTTTAGGTCGTTTAAATTGTTTTAGTACAGACAGGTAAAGCTCCTTGGTATTGAATACATAGAACATCAAGATTAAATAGGTCAAAGCCATTACCGCCAAACTGACAATCACTGTAGCCCAAACGGTTAAAGTTGGCGCGATCGCTAACTTAACCCCAAAAGCGATCGCTCCTGCGATTAGAGATGCCAGCAAAGGATGCTTCATGGCTTCTAATAAATTGAGCATGGTGATAGACGTGCCGCGCGTTGCATAGTACATACAAGGCAATGTCTGTAATAGCTTGGCAATTGAATAACTTAAAGCAACACCGCGTGCACCGTAAGGTAATCCAAAGAAAAAAGAAATCACCAAGAAGCTGGAAGAAAATACTCCCCACTTGAACATCTGAGCTGTCCTTCCTGAAGAAATATAGAGCCAGCCAGAGGTATTCGTAAGTGGTTGAACGAGTGCAGATATACCAAGAAGCTTGAAGATTGTACCAGCCTCTCCCCATTGGGAGCCAAGTATCAGCTCGACCAATTCTTCGGAGACAATCATCATAAAGAGGACGATAGGCGTCGTCAAAAATCCGATCAGCGATAGTCCTTTTAAATAGTGATTGCGAAATTGCTGTGGCTCAGAATGCAATCGGCTCAGACCGGGAACGGCAACAGCGGTAATTGGGGAGTTGATTTGTTGCAAAGGAAGCATCATTAGGCTGTATGCTTTCGCGTACACACCTAGAGCCTCAGCACCCCACACCCGTCCGATTAGAATGTTGTCCAGGTTTCGGGCGCAGTAGTTAAGGACGCTGAAACCAGTGAGGTTGCCACCAAAAGCCAGCATAGAACGGACGCCTGAGCGTTGAGCAGGTAAGCCAGGACGCCAACCACACATTACCCAAACCCCAGCAGCCGTGACGATTGCCGTAGTCAGTGACATAAATACCAGCGACCAGTATCCAGCCCCATACAAAGCCGAAATAATCGCGATCGCTACCCCCAGCACGATGGAGACGATCTCAATTGCAGCGAGAGCGGTAAAGCGCATCTGTCGCCGAAGCAAGGCTTGGTGCTGGACGCTCAAGCCACCAAATATAAATGCACTGGCAGAAACGATCGCAATCCAGGTCAGGCGCGGCTCACCATAAAACCAAGCGATCGCCGGTGCCATAACCGCAGTCAATAGCATCAGCAAGAGGCTCATGCCCACATTCACCCAAAACAGGGTGCTGACTTGCTTGTGGTTGATTTCGGCTCTTTGGATCGTCGCCGTTGACAGACCCATGTCATTGAAGAGAAACACAATACCCGTCACGCTAGTCACCATCCCAATTAGACCGTAGTCTTGAGGTGAGAGTAGACGAGCTAGCACAACCGTCGATCCCATTTGAAGTACAAATTTGCACCCCTGACTCACCATCGTGACTGCACCGCCACGAACCGAGCGACCTTTTAAATCAGCCTTCAGATGGTCAGTCTGAAAGTGCTGAGTTTGGTCAGGCTCAGATAGAATCTTTTTCTGTAATCTTGACAAATTGATACCTCTTATAAAACTCTTTGAAGCGACTAATTTAAAAATTGCTAATTATTTCTGATATTTATAGAAGGATTTAAACCCTTCTTCTAAATTCCCTCGCTTTGGTCGGTTTTCAAACTGAATTCAGGGCGTCTCCTTACCGATATTTGCTAAATTTTTACTCCAGCGTTGATATCGAAAATCACGAAATTTAGTAGATATCTGCAGAAAATAGTTAGCGAATTTAGGGGAAAGGGATCGCATCACCAGCCATTTCAGCAGTAAGCGCTGAGCGCTGCTATTTAGGAGCATTTTTGGATACAAACGAACTGCCGTTTTTAGTTTGTAACCCGCTTGCTTAACTGCATCAGGATCTGCTTTACGAGTTAAATACAGATCGGCGAGGTGCTGATAAACATTTGCTAAACTCTGGTTCTTGAGAGATTGCAACTCTAATGGCGCTGTTTGAAAAGCCTTTTCAAGCGCCATCAGATTATATTTTTCCCTAACCTCTATCTTGGAAGAAATTGAGCCAGGTACTTGACGATAAAAAATTTGATGTTGAGGAACTAGAACGTAAGACCACTTAGCTGCTAACCTGAGCCAGTAATCCCAATCATGAGTAGATTTCAGTTCTGGGTCGAGTTCCCCAACGGACTCAATTGCTTGCTTACGAATCAGTGGAATTGACCCACAAACTAGAAAATTGCTGACTAATAATTGTGGATAAACATTTCCTTCAAAATATACGGGTTGCTGCACATATAAAAGTTTTCCTTTTTCATCTATAAAAGAAGTCCAGCTATAAGCTACTCCTGCTTCTGGGTGCTTTTTTAATTCTGCAAGTTGTAGTTCTAGCTTGTCTGGTGTCCATAAATCATCTGCATCAATAAAGGCAATAAATTCACCTTTAGCGTGAGCTAAACCGCGATTGCGAGCGACGGCGGCTCCGCCATTTTTATAGACAAATACTTTTACCCGTTCATCAACAATTCCTTTAAGCAGTTCTACGCTTTTGTCACTCGATCCGTCATCAACTAAAATTATTTCCAAGTCTGAAAATGTTTGCTGCTGAACAGATTTAACCGTTTCCAAGATTGTTTGTTCAGCATTGTAGACCGGAATTACCACTGATATTACTGGCATTTAGTTTAACCTTTGTGTAAGTCTAATAAAAAAAAATGTTATCTTAATTCCCCTCAATCATCAGTAAACAGTTTAAAGTTCTGTTTTGACTCTATAACCGTTTTCAGGAATATTGGTCTCAGTGAATAAAAAGCTAGGAAACTTTTCTTTGATGCTAATTCCTAACATAACTAACCCAGGCCAATAAACATAGGCAAGAGCCTCTATATTTTCCCCGAAAGTAAACATAAATATCACCAAGATTATACTTAATCCTACTCGTGAAACTCGACTACTTTGCGACTTAATTACTAAATCTATGAAGCTCCAAGCCAAGGGAATGACAAGTGCCGTAAACCCTACGATTCCTTTCGTTACCAGAAGACCAAACCAAGTATTGTGAGAACCGATTGGCTTGAATGTTGCAACAGCAGGTCCTTTAAATTCACCAATTCCATGTCCCCAAATAGGAGCTTCTTTCCAACGTTCTACTGCTAGGCGAGCCAATATATCTCTCACTCTAGAAGAGCCAGCTCTAGCCTGGTAGAACATATCTGAGAAAGCTCTAAATGAATTGATTAGCCAGGAAGAAAACACTCCCATAATAAAACTGGCGAGTCCGGCTATGAGCTGTATATAAGGTTTCGTAAAATTTGATAAAGCCCAAGTAGAAAATATGACAAAAGGAAGAGATACAATACCTAAGCGCGAAACCGAACCCACAATCATTGCAACCGCGCCAATCATGCCAATGAATCGCCATTTTTTGTTCGATTCTTGCGCTGCTAGAAAGAAATAGATATTTCCTACCATTCCCAAGGCAGGTGCCCAGGGCGTAAACAATTCAAGACGAACTCCACCTCCTTCAGGATCGAGACCGTAGAGGTTAACACTGTAGTAGGCAAGACCGCTACGTTCTATGAGCCGCAAAGGGGAAGTGTAGATATGAGAAGGTAGGTGTAATCTAGACGCTGTATAGCAAACGATCACAGCAATTAAGCTTTGCAGACAAAGTATGCAAGCTGCTCTATAAATTATCTGAGGTCGAATTTTTAAACAGCCTGCAAGAGGAAATAACGCTAAGGGAGCATATCTTACAACCCAATTGATTGATGAGTTCAGAATTTTGCCTAATCCTAGATTGAAGTTCATGTGAGCAGCAATTAAAGCCACCTCCATGACTAAGATACAAATAATCCACACCCAGATTGTTGTGGGAATGGTTATTTTCTCCTCAGTGGGCGTATTCTCTGTTTGGTTCCACAGTTTCTTTCCTACACGCCACAAGAAAAACCAAGCTAGTATAGGCACTAAGGTCATTTGTAGCCCAAGAATGTGAATTACATAAATCCAGGTAATGTAATACCAAATCAACTTTTCTTCAAGATTTTGAGGTTTCATTGATATCTGGTTCATGCATCTTGGGTCTAATCAAAACAATATTGTTGCTGCGGTTTATCTCCTGAAATCTGAATCGATTTCCAGTGATTACGGACTGGTATCCAAGTAGGTATGTTTAACTAGCCCAGAAGACCGAGAAATTTTGCGATCGCGCAGCCACAGTAACAGTAGTCCATTAGTACAAAACAAGGAACCTAAGGCTGCACCTAGCAGAACTAATTTCTTATTGGGGGCACTCGCAGAAGTCGGAATTGTAGGCTCTGTAAAAATTTGAAGTTGAGGATAAGAGGAAGATATATTTGACTTGCTCAAATCCAATCTCGCTAAAGTAGAAGAAAAAACTGCTTCGGCAATTTGCACATCTCGCATCAGGTCGGCTAATGAAACCTCTTGCTGTGCAAGTGACTTGAGGCGACTCTCAAGTAGAGCAAGCTGTTGGTTGAGCGATCGCGCTTCTGCTTGGAGTCCTTGTGCCTCTGTCTGCACTGTCACTAACTCTAGGAAAAGAGCATCCCGCGAGGTTCCCGATCCACCACTTTTGCTCAGGTTAAGTTCTTCTAGACTTGCTATCGTAACGGGTCGCTTTAAAAGAGATCGCCCCTGCCTCAGTAAAGCCGTTTGAGCGGCATTTAGCTTTGCCTGCTGCTGAATTAGAGCAGGATGATCGGGTAAAAACTTTGATTGCAAAGCAACGAAGAGGCTGTTCGCTTCACTATAGTCTTGTAAGTATTGTTGAAATAGGGAGTCGGCTTGAAGAACAAAAGCATCTGCTGCTTGTTTAGCCGATAAATCTAAGCTACTAGATAGTCCTTGCAAACGAGCATTCGCATCTTGCTGTTTAGCTACTACTTCTGCCCGCTGTCGGCGTAGCTGTTCAATATTTTGTGAAAGGTTCGTAAGTTGATCCGTAGAAGTTAAACCCGAACGCGCTTTGTACTCAGATAGGCGTGTTTGCGCTGCTTTTAATTTTTTTTGAGATTCCCCAAGGGTAGATTGTAGCGTTTTATCCTGCTGAGCGGCTTCTTTAATTCTCAGTTCGTTGATTTTTACTTGCAAGGCTTCGTAGAGCGCTAAAGATTTTTTATAAGCTTCTTCGGGAGTCGTTCCTTGAAACTCAAAAGTCATCAGCGTAGTGTTGTCTAATACTTTAGCTCTGGGTTTACCAAAATCTTGCAAGGGCATATTGAGCTTATTAGCAGCAGTCTCCAAGACCGGCTTACTGAGAGCTAGAAATTTATAGTTCTCTCTGGGATCTTGATTCGTACTCATGTAGGGAGAGTCGCTTTTAGAAGAAGCTTGCCCAATCCCTGGCAGGTTGATATTGCTGGCTGAACCGGCTGAGGGTAAACTAAGCGCTAACTCAGTGCTGTAATTGGGTTTGGTAACTTTTATATAATATAAAGCTCCTCCCCAAATAGCTGCATTAGTTAATAGTCCTAAGACTAAGTAACGCATCCAATTTCCTTGAGACCTTGTCGATTTTGGGGAAGATTTAGAAATACTTGCAGAGTCAGTAATAGCCAAATCTTCATGGGGAGAGGTAATCGGGCGTTTCATAGTCAAAGAATTAGGCTTACACTAGGGTTATTGCGATTGTTTGTCTCTTTGAATAGCTAGGCTCAAGGACTGAATGGCAATCTTGATTCAATAGTTTTGTATAACCTTCTCTTATTAGAGTATACACAGCCTTTACTTTGCTACTTTTTAGGAGTGGTTTATCATTGCTCTCGTGAAGAGATTGAGATAAAACGCTTTGATGTTTTCAGTTTCAAACAATAGCTAAAATGCAATTTCAAGAGCTATTTAAAAACTACTAAAAAGCCTTTTGATTGACTGCAATTGCAACATAGAATGTTTTTCTATCCACCCTATAATTTGTTTTTCGCTTTTCGCATTAGAAACACCCGGAAAAAGCTTAGTTACTCGTATTCAAGAACAGCCTAGATTTCGATGAAATGATTCGGTTCAAGGAATCATTAAACATAATTTTAGTGTCATCTCATCGTAAGGGGCTTTACATAGCGAAACATCAGTCCAGAGGATGATTATGGACTGCATGATTTTTTTTAACCAAAGTGCAAATCTAGCGAACTAAAAACGTGTCGAAAGAGGCACAGGCAGGCTGTTTGAGCAATTGCTCGTGAGATAGCGATCGCTCTGCTACGGTGACAAGTAAAGTGATTAAGCGATCGCTATCTCAGCAATGAAAAATTCATCAAAAAATTGCACAAAAATCGTGCAACTTTACCTAAACTTTACAGAAATTGCATTGATTTTGTGATTTGATGAGCCTCTATATCTTAATCACGATCGCTCACTTCGTTATTGTAAATTTATACCGCAAAGGGCGACGAAATTAACAAATTTTTGTTCCCATCTCCCTCTTATTGAATCGTCGATTCACTAGGATAAACAAAAGCGGTCGCCCCAAGAGAGCGATCGCTTTCCCCGCAAATACTACACTACAAACGTTAACTATTCGGACGTTGGATAATCGTTTCTGCAACGCGCCGCTTGGCTTTGGGGTCAATGCCAATGAAGCGCACGTACTCCCCATTATGCTCGCTCAAGCTAGCTTCCAAAGCAGCGATCGCTTCCGACGCATTTGTTGTCTGAATGGGATCGCCGCTTTGCCAAGATTGGCTGCGGAACCGACGTGCATTTGCGTGTTCTATACCAATGCGATAGCCTTGGGCAAGTAGATCCCGGATCTGTTGCTGCACCTCTGGACTAATTCGGGCACTATTTACCTGAGTGTTGCTGCTGTGACCGTTACCTCGATCGGACTCATGGGGGTGCGATGGCTCGTTCGCCAGTTCATTGCGGACAACGGTCTTCCGATTTTCCGGGGGTAGGGATGACATCTGAGGCACATCCCTAACTTCTGGAGTCACGGAGCGTCGGCTTGTATTGTACTCCTCTACCAAGCGTGAATTCTGAACTCGCTGCTGTTCTTGAACCATCAGGTTGCCAAACTCGATTAAGCGAGAAAGAGTGAAATCAGGCTTTTTGAACACTGGTGGTCCTTCAGCACTGTTTACTACCCTAGTAGAAACCCGGTTAATCCCAATGTCGTGGATGAAAGAGCGGATTTGTTCATCGTAAATGCGCGATCGCACTGCACCAAAGAAATCAATCGCTTGATCGGGAAAACGATCGACTAACTGTTCAATCTGACTGCGAGATAATCCATCTGGCTCAAAAATGCCTCCGACGATGCCAATCTTGTCATCTCTATCGGGTTCCCAGTGGAATTTTTCCATCCGACCATCCCGAATCAACGGCGCATACAGGGTGGCGAAGTCATTGCCTGTGACAATAATCGGCACTCTGGGTAGCGGCGTGGAATCATAACTGCCAGGAAGTTGCACATCTGTAGGTTTATCAGCAATATTCATCAGCGTGCCATTCACCAGCTGAGTATTCACCGTATATTGGGTGCCTTGATCGAAGCGCCCTGCCCCAGCATCCAAATCATTGATCATTAGCACGCACATCTTGCCGCGCACCTTGATCAAGTCTGCTGCTTCCCGATAGCGCAGGCGGATCA
Source organism: Trichocoleus sp. ST-U1 (assembly GCF_039961835.1). NCBI lineage: Bacteria > Bacillati > Cyanobacteriota > Cyanophyceae > Leptolyngbyales > Trichocoleusaceae > Trichocoleus > Trichocoleus sp. ST-U1. Next base: position 36,388 of record NZ_JAMPJZ010000024.1, on the reverse strand, counting down.
AACGCCCGGGATCTCCTGCATCTGGACTTTCCAGTTCCCCTGCCGACATATGGACAGCTTCAATGCCCATCCGCTCAAATACTAATTCACACTGAAAAGATTTTCCCTCTCCCTTCCGTCCGTGAACTCCGAGAATCAGAGGAACTCGTACTCCAGGGAGGTCAAGAAAATTTTTGGTGATATGAACCGCCAGCTTGTCTAAAAAGCGGGGAGAAATGTAGTAGGTCATAGTCTGTTAAAGTGAATGCTCCGATTGCTAGGCATCAAACAAACAAATTGGAGAGGTAGATTGCTCTGCCTCTCCAATTTTGCACGAACGAGTTAAAAGTGAGTCGGTTAGGCAGCGCCCACCTGACTAATTAAGGTTTAGTAACCTCTTTGGTTTGGTTTCCCAACGATGAAGCTGAGAACTTGGCACTGCTTGATGTTATCAAAGCCCATGACTCGGACATAGGCGTTGGGGTTCTCAGAACGGCAAGCTTTGATTTCAGTGAGAACTTCTTGGGTTGTCGTAGCATTGAACAGAGGCAGTTTCCACAATGTCCAGTAGTGCTGTTCCGGTGCAGAACTATCGCTGAATTCAACCCCTGCAATATAGCCTTGGTCGAGGATGTATTGGATTTGCTTGTTGATTTGCGCGTCGGTAAGCGCTGGCAAATAGGAAAGAGTCTCGAAACGAATCTCTTTAGGCAGAGTTCTCATAGTTGTGTGGTCTTCCTTGTAGGTATGTCTGCTAAGTGGACGCTTGATGCGGTCTAACGTCCAAAGTTGAAGAGTTCTGTCAGATGACGGTCGAGGTTATCCAGACTCGCCTGGTGATTCAGTTTGTTGTTCCGGCTGGAAGCTGGGGTCAGGTAAAGTAAGTAGCGTAATTCGCTCCAGATGTTGACGCCGATATTCGATATTAGATTTCTCAATACCAGTGCGAGTCATCTCAGGTAAAAAGTCTGCTACTTCCTCTGCAAGATGCTGGCGCACAGTCATAATCCGAAGCGCTAACTCTGGATTTTCTTTGAGTAATTCCTTGACGTAAGCTTCTCCATCTTGGATGACGCCCGTTTTAGAAAAGTTACTCAGCCAAATTGCCAAAGGAGGATTTGTTTCGCTCAACTGAGCCACGATATTTTTCACTGCCTGATAAGTCAGGTAGCTAATCAGTGTCTTAGCCGTGTCTTTGGCAATTTGCTTGAGATCCATATTTGACCCCAGACCTAAAGAGTTCTGAATTTTGAGTGTTGAGTTTGTTTAAGTTTAACTCAGCACTCAACAATCATGACTCTGTCATTAGATTACAGAGTATCCATTGCCTCGAACTCGAACTTGATTTCCTTCCAAAGTTCGCAAGCAACCGCCAACTCAGGACTCCACTTACAAGCTTCGCGGATCACGTCGCCGCCTTCGCGCATCAGGTTGCGACCTTCGTTACGAGCTTGGACACAAGCTTCCAAAGCAACACGGTTGGCGGTTGCACCAGGTGCGTTACCCCAGGGGTGCCCAAGGGTTCCACCACCGAACTGCAAGCAGGAGTCGTCACCAAAGATTTCCACCAGAGCAGGCATGTGCCAAATGTGGATACCACCAGAAGCCACGGGCATCACACCAGGCATAGAAGCCCAGTCTTGGGTGAAGAAAATACCGCGAGAGCGATCTTCTTCAATGTGGTCTTCACGCATTAGGTCAACAAAGCCCATCGTGATGCCTTTTTCGCCTTCCAGTTTACCAACGACGGTACCGGAGTGCAGGTGGTCTCCACCAGACATCCGCAGACACTTGGCGAGAACGCGGAAGTGAATACCGTGGTTCTTTTGACGGTCAATCACAGCGTGCATAGCGCGGTGAATGTGCAGCAGGATACCGTTGCGGCGGCACCACTTAGCGAGGGTGGTGTTAGCGGTGAAGCCACCCGTCAGGTAGTCGTGCATGATGATCGGTGTGCCGATTTCCTTAGCGAATTCAGCCCGTTCCATCATTTCTTCGCAGGTGGGAGCCGTCACGTTTAGGTAGTGACCTTTGATTTCACCTGTTTCAGCTTGAGCTTTTTCGATGGCTTCTTGAACGAACAGGAAGCGATCGCGCCAGCGCATGAAAGGCTGGGAGTTAATGTTTTCGTCATCTTTGGTGAAGTCCAAACCACCGCGCAGGACTTCATAGACGGCACGACCGTAGTTCTTAGCTGATAAACCGAGCTTCGGCTTAATCGTACAACCCAGCAAAGGACGACCGTACTTGTTCAGTTTGTCGCGCTCAACGGTAATCCCGTGAGGAGGGCCTTGGAAGGTTTTGAGGTACGCAACAGGAATTCTTAAGTCTTCCAAGCGCAGCGCACGTAAGGCTTTGAAACCAAACACGTTGCCCACCAGAGAGGTCAACAAGTTGGTAACAGAACCTTCTTCAAACAAATCCAGGGGATAAGCAATATAGCAAAAATATTGGTTGTCTTCGCCTGGTACTGGCTCGATGTTGTAGCAACGACCCTTGTAACGATCCAGGTCTGTCAGCAGGTCTGTCCATACTGTTGTCCAGGTACCTGTGGAAGATTCAGCAGCAACAGCAGCTCCAGCTTCTTCTGGAGGAACACCAGGCTGAGGCGTAACCCGGAAAGCCGCCAAGACATCAGTATCTTTGGGGGTATAGTCTGGGGTGTAATAGGTGAGTTTGTAATCTTGAACCCCGGCCTTATACCCAGTCTTTGTCTGAGTTTTTGTTTGAGAGTAAGACATGTCTTCCTTCCTGAGGGAATCCTGAATGTTGTTACGGGTTTAAGCGATCCCATAACTTTTTTCTTTATTAATTTTTAACTATACCAGCAAGGTAATAAGTTGATATTCTAATCTTCTTTTTGTAAACATAAGCTTTACTTATTGCCTATAAATCTATAGGTTTTGTTACAAATAAAGACTTGACTTTTGGAAACAATTAGTAAATGAATAAAAATCACTGAAAATAGCGATCGCGCACCGAATATTATAGGGTCGTTGTTTTTTGTTGGGAATGCTAAAAAAAGTTTCTCTCCTAGCCGCATCCTTGATGCTGGCAGCGTGTAGTGCGCTCGCTGTATCCAACCATCTGCCGCTGAGTACATTAACCGATGTGACGGCCTCTCGCCGCGATCCCGCTTCCATCGGGACTCAAGCAGCCCCATCCATGACAGCGCTACCAGAACCTCAGTGCCAAGGAGAAATCCCCAAATCTCTCCAAGCAACCTTGGGCGAGTATCGCTTGGCGCAAGAATCTGACTTTGTCGCTTCCATTCGTGCATACGAGCGGGAAAATCCCGGACAGCGAACGACTTGTAGCATTTTCACTGCTGACTTCAACGAAGACAAGCAGAAAGATTACGCTCTATTGTTAGTCAACCCTAAAAATAATAATTTTCGATTTTTGATGGCCATTACCCAGAGCAACGGACAGTTCGATTCAGCCGTGGTTAAGGATTTCAGCCATCTTCCAGACTCCTCAGAAGGCACTATTTACACAGCGATTAGCTTCAAACCATCCGGAGAACTCGGACCAGCCGCCCGCGAATATTCTCCTTTGAAATCTGGAACATCCGAACAGCAAATTTTTAAAGCAAAACCAGCAATTGAACTCTGGAAAGCACTACCAACTGATTCAGCCGGTGTCCCTCAATATTTAGAAATTGGCACCCTTGCATACTGTTCAAATGCTTTCTACTTTGTCAATGGCAAACTAAAAACATTTGGTGTTTGTGATTAATTTGTTGAGTACATATACTCAAGTTATGCAATCTGCGATCGCGACTTCGTTCTAATTTTTCAATCTGTCGCTAACACAGGCTTAAATGTAGTAGGAACTTATATTTCAGCTAAATGAAGAGAGGCACGTTAGCAAAGCCTCTTCTAAGGAGATTAGCGATGGCATTCTTGAGTGAGCGTATCGGTTTGTTTATTAGTGCTACGCTGCTTTCTTTAAGCCTACCAGTATGGGGAATCATCCAATCAGATTCACAGACCCGTGGTAGTGGCGTACTAGCTCAACAATCTACGGAGGTAGACCGGGGAGATGACCTACTCACCTATCCACCCTCATCGCCGCCGCCTGGAGGTCGTCCCTTGCCCCCCGAACGCCGACGGCAAGAAGCCACCCCCCTACCCGCAGATTTTCGCGTCACTGCATTGCAACCGGGTTATACCGGCAGTCTCTGGGTTGGTTCCTGGCAGAGTTTAGCGCGGATAAATCCGAGGACAGGCAATGTTTTGGCTCGGATTGCTCTACCGAACTATACCATCGGCGCGTTAGCGCAAGACCGAGTGGGACGAGTTTGGGTGGGAACTTACGAAGGACTGTTGCGTGTAGATCCCCGCAGCAATGAAGTGACGGCGCAAAATTTCACCTTACCGTCTAACCGGGTGTTGTCGCTATTGACTGACCAACGGGGTTATCTGTGGGTAGGAAGCGATCGCGGTCTTGCCATGATCAGTCCCGACCAGGGATTGTTAATGACAACGGTGCAAAAGCTTCCCGGAGTGTCAGCGAATGCCCTCACCCTCGACCGCGAAGGTCAGTTATGGGTTGGAACCTTAGAAGGATTAGTGCGAATTAATACCGCCAATGCTTTTGTGATGAAGCGGCTGAGGGATATTCCCGGCACCACAGTGCAAGCTCTCACCCTAGATCCACAGGGACGGATTTGGGCAGCAACGCCCAGCAGTTTGCTAGTCATTGACCCGAAAACCGGGGATGTGCTGCGGTCGGTGACGCCACTCAGGGGACGCAACGTTACCGCTGTGCGCTTTGCCCAAGATCGGAGCGTTTGGGTGGGGACAGATAATGGTTTATTGAGATTGAATCCGGATACGGGTGCGGTTCTGGATCGAGTTGGCGACCTCCCCTCCAGCCGGATACTCTCTTTATCAACGGATGTTGCCGATAAGTTGTGGGTGGGAACCAGTGAAGGACTCGCTTGGATTAGCTTGACGACGGGGCGCGTGACCCCGCACTTAGCCTTCGTTCGGGGAGAAGAGTAAACAATTTGTCAGGGTCTAGATTAACGGAATAAGTCAGCCGGAAGTTGAAGTCTGTTACAGGTTGTTTGAGTCATTAACAGATTGACGCTTCCATGCTGAAAAAATTTGCCAAAACTGTTGTAAGTGCAGCGATCGCTGCCACAGCTTTCTCTGCGATCGCTCAAGCTGCTAGTCCAGCAGACATCCGGATCAATACCATCCGATTAGAAAATACCCTCGATGCCAGTGCTAACGTACGACTGGGTTACTTTGAAGTCCCCGATCGAAACACAACTGTTTCTGCTTTCGGGGGTGAGATGCGCCGCTACGATGTCCACATGGCGCGGATGATTGCCTTGAGTCATCGATTCTACTGTCAGCAACCCTATTCTGCTGGAATTGAAAAGGTAGTCGTTTGGGATTACAGAGCTAACAATGGCAGAATCGATATGGGTACGTTCAATATGCCTTGTACTCTGGTAGAACAGGTAGTGAACACCTATGGTCTTGGTGGAACAGTGCCGATGGAAGTCGAACTGACTGACGGTTCTGTAGGAGTTTTTAACATACAGACCCTAGATATTGAAGACGGCTGGGAAACTGACGATTTTCTAAGATTTGTGCAAACGATGAAACCGGAGCGCTGAAATAGTTGTTAATTTTTACAAGTAGGGTGGGTTCTAGCCTATCCCTACCAATGATTAACAACCTTCTCAAAATCGCATCTAAAAAATGGCAGTCACCACCCAGCAATTAATCCAGTGGAAACAACAAGGGCGTCCCATTGTCGTGTTGACAGCTTGGGATTATGCGATCGCGCAACTTTTAGACGCCGCTGGAGTGGATGTGATTCTGGTGGGGGATTCCCTAGGGATGGTGGCACTCGGTTATCAGACAACCCTGCCGGTGACGCTAGATGAAATCCTACACCATGCATCCTCCGTGCGTCGCGGTGTCAAACAGGCGTTAGTCGTGTGCGATTTACCATTCTTGAGTTATCAAGAAAGTCCTCAGCAAGCGATTCACTCAGCTGGGAGAGTATTAAAAGAAACTGGCGCTCAGGCGGTGAAAATGGAGGGAGGATATCCGGCAATGGTGGAAACGATTGCCAGAGTCGTGCAAGCAGGCATTCCGGTGATGGGTCATGTGGGTCTGACTCCTCAATCGGTACATCAGTTAGGCTACCGACAGCAGGGGAAAACACCAGAAACGGCAGAGAAAATTTTACAAGAAGCGATCGCGCTGGAACAAGCAGGTGCTTTTGCGATGCTTTTGGAGCATATCCCATCCGATTTGGGATTGCAGATTACCCAAAAATTATCGATTCCGACGATAGGAATTGGGGCTGGGGTGCATTGCGATGGACAGGTACTCGTTACCGCCGATTTGCTAGGACTCTCCGAACGCCAGCCGCCCTTTGCCAAATCTTACGCCAATTTGCGAGAAACAATTACCCAAGCAGTGCAGAATTACGGTAGCGAAGTGCGATCGCGACAGTTTCCTGATTCCCCACAACCCTAAACAGCATTCCTAAAATTCTTATTTCAACGCCAAGGTACGCAAAGAGAATCCTTCTTCTGCGTACCTTGGCGTTCTTAACTTTTGGGTTCTTTGCATTTAAAAACAAGCTTGTGTGGCTAGGATACCGGATCGAAAGGTTCGCAAAAATTTTTCACACCCTGCTGAGCCACATACATCAAAACGGGCGTTACTAAAGGGCTTGGGCAAAGTTTTGTGGCTGCCAAATGCCCCATCATCCGGGCAAATTTTCCATTAACCAGCTCATCGCGAAATTCTTGTTGGCAGATAACAGCGCGGCATTTTTTAGTTAAAATCGGCAACCATTCTGCGTTTGCTATCTCTGGTTGCTGTCCGACTCGAATTGCCAGCACCATCGCCGCATCTTCTAAATCTCCTTCACAATCCTCGATTACATCCAAAGCTGCCAGAGCGTCTGGATAATCTGCCAATTCGGAACGAAAATTTTCAATTTCTGCCGATGTAACGATAGTCATGGGATTGTTATTCAAGGTAGCCAATCTGGAATTCAGATAGGCAATTACAACTATTGTGCCAAAGCATTGCCATTGTGGTGCGACAAAAAAAGGGCGGGCAGTGCCCACCCCCACTTGTTTGTAGAAACACCGACTTATCCCATCTTCTGGTCATCGGTGAAGCTTTTATCGCTTACACACCCACCAGTTCCAAGGCTTCGGAACCAGCAAGCTGTCGGGCGATCGCAAGACGTGTTTCCAGCTTGGCAACGCTAAACTGGTTGCGGAGATACTCCAGGTGAGCCACCGCATTGGCTTTTTCAGCACTTAAGCGCATCATCGTATTCAGCGCCTGCTGATACTCCAAATTCACCATCAGTAATTCAAAGCGACGCGCCTTGCGTTGATTGTCATTTTTCAAATCTTGCTCAAATGCCACCGTTTTGTCAGCATTGCCTTCCATGCGGTTAATCACCAGATGAGCGGCGGCAAGCTGAGCATCCACTTCATTCACAGTATGAGCAGCTTGAGCGATCGCAGCGGGATATTGACTCAGTTTCATTTGCATCTTCTTCTTGAAGAATACTTGTTGTAGAAAAATCTGTACTAGTCCACCGAAAGCGGACTTCCGTAGCGTCGGTAGGCGAACGGCACTGCCTTGTCCTAGTGTCGTCCGGACATGAGAAGCTGTAAAAAATTTGTACTAGCCTTCATGAAAGGCGGCTGCGTTCTTGTAGCCCCACCCTCGCCGGATTTCAACTTTAAACCGGAGGGCGGGTTTACAACAACGATTGCTGAAATGCCAAATTAGTTGGTATTCCGCCTCTACGCGACTAATTCCTTGAGCTGCTTCGGCGTCACTTGCACATCCAGATGAACGCGCTCTGGTTGCAGATTTGGTGCTTTTTCCAAAACTTGGACTTCAATATGGACAGCTACCAGGTAAGAACCGGCATCCGCTCCCACAGCTTCGGCAATCAAACTCGCTAAGTCTGGGCGTTCAGCAGTGATAGGGTTTCTGAGAGTGCAACGATCCCAGTCATGCTGAGCAGTCGGATTCAGGCTGAGAATGTAGTGCTTGGTCATGGCTTGAATACTTGACTCCATGTGGGGTTCAGGCGGTTTCTTGACTGGATTTGCCTACCCTTTTATTATAGTACATCAGTACTAAATTGGCGAGTGAGATTCGTGTTCATCTATCTGAGATTTTGCAGGCAGAGAACGGTTAAACCAAATCTCCTGCTGGGGTAGCGGGATTGGCACGCCCGTCTCATCAAAGGCGATTTTTAGACGGCGGCGGAACTCCCGCGCCACGTCCCATTGCTTCAAGGGCTGGATTTTAATCCATACCCGAATCGTGACGCCCCGTTCCCCAAAATTATCGACTCCCAGGACTTGGGGTTTTTCCAGAATTTGCTCTTGCCATGTCACGTCACGGCTCATTTCTTGGGCAATGGTGTCAATCAGCTTCAGCGCCTGATCGACATCGGCATGGTAGGCGACAGGGATATTTAAGTCTGCCCGCGACCAGTTGCTGGAAAGATTAGCGACAATTTTGATTTCACTGTTGGGAATCGTAATCAATCGACCCTCAGCATCGCGTACCTGAGTAATCCGCAGATTGATGTTTTCTACCAAACCGCCTACGTCGCCTACAGCAATCACATCGCCAACCGCATACTGGTCTTCCACAATGATTAAAAACCCATTAATCGCGTCCTTAATCAGGTTTTGGGAGGCAAGAGACACCGCAACGCCAACCAAGCCAGCACCGGCAAGTAAGGGGGCAATCTCCACGCCTAATGTCGTCAGGGCGACCAAGCTACCCACTCCTAACAAGACTAGGGTGGTAATACTTTTGGTGACACCGGAAATTGTCGAAACTCGCAGTTGCAAACGGCGGGAGGCTTCGGGCGTGAGTAAATAGCTGTTGGCTAAAGCGCCAGCGAAGCGGTCGATCAAGACGTAGCTCAAACGTATGACAACATAAGTCCCTAGTCCGACAATCCCCAGTCGCAAAGGGATTTGGAGAACGTTGAGCATCAAAACCTGTAGGATGCGGGTGTAGGGAAATAAACCAAGCCCGATGAGGGTTCCCCCGCCCCAAATACTGGCTTGCGCCATTTGATACAAGCGGCGCTGAACTTCTTGTAAATTCCCTTGTTGTTGTTGAGCCAGCTGGGTTGTGACCGGATGACCTGTAGGTGTAGTGGTGGTGCCGGTTAACCGTTGTCGCGATCGCTTGGAAGTACTGTTAATCGCGCAGCTACTCACAATCATTGCTACCAAAAACCCGCCCGCGATCGCACCTCGACGAGTTAAAAACTGCGGTTGTCGCTCCCGTTTCGCCCGTTTCAGTCCTTCTTGTAAGGATTCTTTGAGCTTTTCTGCCCGTGTATCTAAGTCTCCCCCTTGTAAGTCGGCATCGGGTCGTGTCACGGTTAGCAGGGGTTGGTCATTGACATAGATAACTGGCAAATTATTTTGCTTTTTGCTCTCAATTTGGAGTTTTGAGGCATCCTCCTGCAAGTATTGGCTGCTAATTGTTTCCAATCTCTGCTGAATATCTTGGATACGTGTGGGTAATTCCGACTGGGGTGCGGCGACTTGAAACAGACAGCGACCATCCAAGCGGATGCAACCAGACATGATTCGGCTTTGTGCATCGCTACTGGGTAGGCTAAGCGCGGGCAGTTCTAAATTCTGCGGAAGTGGAATTTGAGCTTGGATGGGAGATGCTACCCAACCAGTCAACAGAATTGTTCCAGCGATCGCCCAAGAAGATTGAGAAGGCATTCAAACCTCCGAAATGCATTGAACACAGGTATTTGGGTAAACTTAAGTACATTTGCTTACTTAAATAATCCCCACCCAGCCTAACAACCCCTTTGTCAGGTAACTTCACACCAAAGCGAGAAGTTAAGCAACAACTTGGCAGAGTAAGGGTTCTGGCTCGATTTTGAATTTCTTCCAGCCTCAAACCTTTGTGTGGCTGGTGGGGTGGGGCTAAAAAATCAGGCTACCTTTTTAGCGGTCTAGTCGAGTAACCTAGTAAAAACCCGCAACTTAAATATTTGTTGAGCAAGCAATTTCATGACTGCAACTGTTACTCAGCCCAAGCACGAAGTCAAAGACCTCTCCCTCGCGCCTCTCGGTAAACAACGCATCGAATGGGCGGGTAGAGAGATGCCCGTGTTGAGACAAATACGCGATCGCTTTGCCCAAGAAAAACCCCTCGCTGGGATTCGGTTAGTCGCCTGCTGCCACGTCACAACTGAAACCGCGCACTTGGCGATCGCTCTCAAAGCCGCTGGTGCTGATGCCCTCCTCATTGCCAGCAACCCCCTCTCCACTCAAGATGACGTGGCTGCTAGCCTGGTTGCCGATCATGGCATCCCCGTATTTGCCATCAAAGGCGAAGACGCTGATACCTACAGTCGCCACGTGCGAATCGCCTTGGATCACAAACCCAACATCATCATTGACGATGGTAGTGATGTGGTCGCTACTCTGATTCAGGAACGTCAACACCAGATTGCAGATTTGATTGGCACCACCGAAGAAACCACAACGGGCATTGTCCGTCTTCGTGCCATGTTCAAAGATGGTGTTCTCACTTTCCCCGCCATCAATGTTAACGACGCTGACACCAAGCACTTCTTCGATAACCGCTACGGTACCGGGCAATCTACTCTGGATGGGATTATTCGCGCCACCAACGTTCTGCTCGCTGGTAAAACGATTGTTGTCGCCGGTTATGGCTGGTGCGGCAAAGGCACGGCACTCCGGGCGCGGGGAATGGGTGCCAATGTGATTGTCACCGAAATTGACCCCACTAAAGCAATTGAAGCGGTGATGGATGGCTTCCGAGTGCTGCCAATGGCAGAAGCCGCCCCCGTAGGCGATTTGTTTATTACTGTCACTGGCAACAAGCACGTCATTCGCGCCGAGCATTTCGATGTGATGAAAGACGGGGCAATGGTTTGCAACTCCGGTCACTTTGATATTGAAATTGACCTCAAGTCGTTGGGTGCCAAAGCGACTGAAGTCAAAGAAGCGCGGAACTTCACCCAAGAATACCGCCTCCAGAATGGTAAATCGGTTATTGTGCTGGGCGAAGGGCGTTTAATTAACTTGGCGGCTGCGGAAGGACATCCCAGCGCAGTGATGGATATGAGCTTTGCCAACCAAGCTTTAGCTTGCGAACACCTCGTTAAGAACAAAGGCAACCTGGAACCTGGATTGCACTCCATTCCAGTCGAGGTTGACAAAGAAATTGCACGGCTGAAGTTGCAAGCAATGGGCGTTCAAATTGACAGCTTGACACCCGACCAAATTGAGTACATCAATTCTTGGACTTCTGGAACCTAAATCGGTAAGGGTGGGCAATGCCCACCCTTCGTCATCATGTAGTAACAACTCAGGATTGCCACTTATCCGGATTGTTTGTTTGTATTACCGAAAATTTTGCAAGAACAGCCTCAGTTGTAGAAACTGACCCAGAAAACGTTAGGGTTACTCAACAGCTTTTCAACCTCACGAGATTCTTAATGCAGTCAATCTGAGCTTGCTAAAAACTGAAACCTGTCTTTAGTAAAAAAGGGCAATTGAAAGAATGATTGCCACTTCAAATTGCCAATAAAACTTTCACTGCAAAAATTGGATATTGCAAATTTACGATGAAGATTTAGATAAATCAATTTTCAGATTCTCGAAAACCTGATAAAGTTAAGCAAACTTAGCTTGTTCACTAAACTTAACAGTTTAATTGTGACGTTAAGACAATGCGATTGCCAGAAGTATTGAAATTTTCAATTAAAATAACTGTCCCCTAATACCCAACACTAACTTATGCAGGAATGGATCACGAACACCATGAATTCCCTCGGTCACTTGGGAATTGGTCTACTGATGTTTTTGGAAAATCTTTTTCCCCCCATCCCTTCCGAACTGATTATGCCCTTGGCAGGGTATGTCTCAACGCAACCAAATAGCAAGATCCACTTTTTTGGAGCGATTGCAGCGGGAGTAATCGGCACGATGCTGGGTGCATTGCCGTGGTACTACGTGGGTAAACTCGTAGGCGAAGAAAACTTAAAGCGATTAGCGAATAAGTATGGCAGGTGGATCGGGTTATCCAGCAAGGATATTGACAAGGCAGATAATTGGTTTGATAAGCACGGCGGTAAAGCAGTGTTTTTCTGCCGTTTGGTTCCTGGAGTTCGCACTTTAATTTCGCTTCCAGCAGGCATCAGCGGGATGCCTTTATTGCCTTTTTTAATCTACTCAACCCTTGGCACTACATTATGGGTGGGTTTGCTGACTTATGCCGGATACGCACTAGGCGAAAACTATGAGCTTGTAGATGAGCATCTTGGGCCTGTTTCTAAAATTGTGTTTGTGATTCTTATTGTCGCTTTTGTTGTCTGGTTAGTTAGGAAAAAGCAAAAAAACAAAGGCAACAAGTAAGCGTGAAGAGGAAAAGCTTGGTTATTTACAAAGAATCATTGATTCCCAGAATGGCTAAGTCATTTTATAGGTGTAGCCATCCTCAATGATTTGTGAATCTCTGTAGAGACGCGATATATCGCGTCTCTACAAGCAAATATCCGTTTATAACTTAAATAGGATTTCTATAAAAAAATATTCAAGAACTAGGGTACTTTCCGAAAAAATTTAATTGGTTTGAGCCAAATTTACTCAATAACTACCCTTAACCCTACTTGCTCAAGGGATTTTGTTGCACGCGGAATTTTTTTTATAAAAATGTTAAAAACTCCCTAATACCAATTCACTTTTTCGATGCTAAATATCTGAATTTCTTAAAGCAATCAACAAAGGGGTGCCAGACCGAACTCTTGCAGAAATAGAGCGAAAGGGTATAAGCAAGAAAGGAGTTATATTGGAGCATTTTTCACAAAGTTTTCGCACTTTTCGCAGTTTTGCTCCAAAATTACCGTATTAGCGCTGTGCAATCGCGAACGTTTTTAGCTTATAACTAGAGCTGGCGTTTTTAAAACTTTATATTAAAACTTTAGAAACAGGGAAGCGATCGCAATTGAGTGAAGCGATCGCTGACAACAATTATTGAAAAAACTTCAATCAGTCTCAAGCTGTGTTAAAACCGGAGAGATCGGTAAACAGAGCGCATACGCTACGCGACCCCTGCGGAGTTTTCCCTTGAGCGAAGCCTAGCGCGTTGCGGTAGAAAATACCCTACGCGAAAACAAGGAGAAAAGAGAATGATGTCGGGACAACATCAGCGAATTATTGGCTACTTTATTGAAGAGGCAATTGACCACCTCAATACACTTGAGCAAGGTCTCCTGGATCTACAAGGCACTATCGAAGACCCAGAAAAGATTAATCAGGTTTTTCGAGCTGCTCATTGTATCAAAGGTGGTGCAGCAATGCTGGGATTCCTCAGCATTCAGAAAACGGCTTACCGCCTAGAAAGATGTTTCCAGGTCTTCAATGCTTGTCCCGTTAAGATCGATCAAAAGCTAGAGTCACTCTTACAACGGGTTTTGGATACCCTAAAAGCTCTGATGCAGGAGCTTTCTTGGTCTTGTGGGTTGAATGATGAGCTGACTCACAAGATGATGTCGAAAGTTGAGCCAGTTTTTGAAGAACTTAATAATCATCTCAATCACTTGTTTATTGAAGGAACGAAAGAATATATCCAGACAATTGAGCAAGGATTGCTGTCCGAAACAAGCACGATTAAAGACGCAGAAGAAATCAACCAGCTTTTTTGTGCTGCTCATTCGATTAAAAGCGGAGCAGCGATGTTGGGACTCACAAGTATTCAAGAAACTGCTCACCATTTAGAAAAGGGATTCCAGGTTATAAAAGAGTATCCAATTCAGGTTGATCAAAAGCTAGATTCATTCTTGTTGCGGCTTTTGAAGACGCTACAGGCACTTTGGCAGCAGTTACAAAGAGCGCTTGGTCTAACTGAAGAAATAACAGGCAAAATTATGTCGGAGGTTGAGCCAGTTTTTCAAGAACTCGACAATCACTTGAGATTGCTGGTTATTCAAGCAGGATTTGTTCGCACCAATCTGACTCTCGTAGCCACGGCGGGAACGCAACGGATTGATATATGTGGCTATTTTACGGTTGAAGCTAAATGTACTCTTAAAGTCATTCGTCAAGCTGTCAGTAAAGTCGGAGGCAGAATCACGGGTTGCCAATGCATACCGGGTGCTATCAACGACCACTTTTTCGGCGAACCGGAGGGAATCAACGACCAACTCTCGATTGGCGTGTGGCTACCAACCTATTCCTGTCAGCAAGAGCTTCGAGACACGATTTCCTCTGCCGGTGGAGTCATTGAAACCGTTCATATAGAAGCTCTCCAGACCTGTCGAAGATGCCGTTTTTACTACGGACAATGCGAAATTGTCTGCGCGGTTCATCCTTCTGGCCCCCAAGAAGAACCTTGTCGCGATTGGGAACAAGGGGATGATTGGATAGGGGAATTATGGGCTTAGGTCGCTGTTATCTTAATACTTAGGCATCAAGAAGCAAATGAGCGATCGCTTTTCTCTGATTTCATCCCAGAACAGATAGCGATCGCATCATCATCAATTCTAAAACGCCTCTGGATCAATCACCGGCAACTAGCTACTTAAATCAATACTCATTTTGCGTTAATCCCTGCGACTTCCGAGAGCCGAAGACCCCCTATATTTTGGCAGTAAAAAGTTGCGTGATTTTCAGGACTACGACCAATTAGCTCGATAATTTGTCCTGCTGAGTTTTGCCAAAACCATTGGCATAGAGAATCACCCTTAAGAGGCTCTCTAGACAATGGATGAAACCCTTTTTTCTCCCAAACTAAACCAGCACTCTGCACATCGTCTACGCGAATCGCAATATGGTGGACGCCAGTGTTTCCCCGCTCATGTAGGAATCGGTCAAGTTGATCGTCTGGTGCGTGGGGCGCAGCTAGAACCACCAACCCCCCCGATGGCATCAATATTGTCAACAAATGCAACCATAAATCATTGGTAATTACATAAGTTTCAGGACAAAATTCGATGGGAAAGAGTCCTGGCCCTTCAACAATCTGACCACCCAATTGACACAAAGCTTCAGCGTAATTTTTGAGACGTGTAAAATCAGGAAAAGTCAGGACAAAGTGATCCACTTGCACTCGTTCACCATACACATTGGTGACAAATGACCAGCGTTTGAAAAACTCAGGAGTGGTCAATTCTGCCTTGAACTCCAATAAGCCATCTTTTTGGGAAAAAGGTGAGTCTAGGTCGGAATTCAAAGTTTTGTCGTTTCCTTTAGGTAGCTCTAATTTCGTCATTTATCTACCCTCATTTTTCTTTAAATCCAATCGGTAGATGCTGGTTTGTAAATCCAGCCTTTGTTAGAAGCTTCCTCACTCCACACTTTTAAAACCACTTACTCCAGCAGCTCCGGTTGTTGACGCACAATCATGTCGTAGAGTGGTTGAAAACTAAACCATCCCATGTGGTGCGACCCCACTTGGCGATACGTCAAACGAGCCATATCCGAGTCAATCAGGACAGGCTTCCCAGCCGCCTCTGCCATCAGCTGTGCCTGACAGGAGCGATCCATTGTGATAAACCACCAAGCAGCTTCATCGACTGAGTGCCCCACTGTGAGCAGCCCGTGGTTGCGGAGGATGAGGGCTTTTTTGTTGCCTAAAGCTTCCGCTATCCGCTTACCCTCCTCTAGTTTGAGAACGACACCCGTGTAGTCATCAAACAGCCCGTGGTCTTCGTAGAAGCTACAGGCATCTTGCGTGAGAGGGTCGAGGAGGCGACCCAGGCTTGACCAGCTTTTACCGTAGGTTGAATGGGAGTGTGCGGCTGCTACAACGTCGGGACGGGCGGCGTGGATGCGGGAGTGGATGGCAAAGGCTGCTTGATTGACAGGCTTATTTCCCTCAACGACCTCACCTTGCTCGTTGACTAGAAGCAGATCGCTGACTCGGATGAGACTGAAGTGCATCCCGAAGGGATTGACCCAAAAGCGATCGCGGTGTTCGGGATCGCGGGCAGTGATGTGTCCGGCGATGCCTTCACTAAATCCGAAGCGAGCAAACAGGCGAAATGCAGCGGCTAGGCGTTGTTTGCGATGGAGGCGTTCATCTTCGATAGAAGCAAAGGTCGGCGGCTGGGGAATATTGATAGGAATGTTTAATGTCTGCATAGCTTTAGCCTGTATAAATCGGTTGTTGCAAAGATGTTTGATTCGTGAGTGTATTGTATTTTGCCAGGAATTCACTAGAAAATCGTTAGCGATCGCTACCGATGGGCGGCGATTGAGCGCAGGAGTTTTTCAGGCGGATACAAGGCTTTCTCTAAAGCTGTTGCCCGAATTTTGAGTTCTAGAATTTATTTTTCCTTGGTGAGGAAGCCATTGCAATCTGAGCAATCGCTATAAATTATTTATTTCTTTAGCTTTATTCCTAGCTAAACTGAAACTAATTGGAGAGAGGTTCTTGAATGCAGGAAGAATTTTATTGGTAATTCTTCTTTTATTTTAAACGTCTTTCTTTTAAAGTGCCATCATGGACTAATTCATAAATTTATATTTCGTCATAAGAAATAGAGAAAAAAAATTAATCTTTCTTAATTATTCATAAAGTAGCGATCGCTCATCTAACTCCTTTAATTGTTCGGCTCAAGAGAGCGATCGCGCTTCAGCCAACTAACTTTATTATTCATAGGATGGGTGGAGCAGAAGCAAAACCCATCAAACTTTTGTCAAGATTGGAGTCACTGATACTGCTGGCATTTATAATACTGAATAATTACACAAATGTAACAATTGCTGAAGCCATTGGTATATTGATATTTCGTTCCCCACCAAAAGGTGTAACACGATAGAGGATGTATTTGTAATACTTTCACGAACAGCATCCAGAACTCAACGCAGCTTCCAAAATTACACAGTTGATTAAAGCATCCTAACTTAGTTCTGGAAGTAGCCTCAGCAGCAAGTTACAAGCAGGAGAGGAGACGCTTGTGATTCTTTCCCGAAAAAGTTTTAATTATTCTCTGCTCATATAAAATAGTGAGGTTGTCGAAGAAACGAACAGCTACTTAGAGCAGCATCCCCCTATTTATAGGAATGGCTGTCGCCAGAGAAGCAAGACGCTAGCTCAAAATGCCAGCTTAGCAATATCACTCTGTTTGCTCAATGCTATGTACAACCAGAACCCAGCTTTTATCTCTTCTGTTGCCAAGCAAAACAATTTTCTAGAATTCCAAGCAATACTCTTATGCCAAGAACCTCATAACAGAAGTTCGCTGAATTAAACTAAACTTCAAGTTATTTTCACCGCCAAGTATATTGTCATGAAAACCGAAACCAAATCTGCACAAACTCCCAAACTGATTACACTCAACTGCTCTGGTGGCATTTCATTGGGTGCTTATATGGCAGGAGTTTTTTATGAATTGACGAAAGAATCCGTCAAGGCTGAACCGAAAGTGATTATTGATATTATTACTGGATCTTCAGCAGGGGCAATGTCTGGTGTCATCGCCGCCTACTGCTTACTTCAAGGAAAGGTAGATCCACCTTTTAAATTCGATCAACGACTCAAATTTTCAGAAGAAGAGCATAAAAGCCCTTTGTATCAAGCCTGGGTTCAACAAGCCGATATTCAAAAAATCGATAGCTTTTCGGTAATGCTGTCTAGTTTTAAAGATGGATTTCAAGGGACGATAGAAAGTTTTGCCGATAGCTTTGAAGCAACCCTAGAGAAATATAAAAAGAGTTCTAATCCGCTTAGAAAAGGATTTTATAAGCTTTTTCATCGTTCTAAATCTTATAAATCTACTCCCGAAGCAAAACGCGAAAAAACCAATCTCAGCGTTCTTTCTGGTGAAGCAATTGAAAAAATTGCCGAACTTGTTATCAAGCCTCCCCAGATTACAGAAAATACGAAACCTCTGGCGCTTTTAATGACGCTTACCAACTTGCAAGGAATTCTTGAACAAATCAATCTCACCGATGCCCAAGGACATTTGGAACAAGAAATTGAAACGATTACCAGTTCAGAGACTCGTCAATTTCTTTTTCATTCAGGAATTCCTCAAGAAACAATGAATAAGATGTGGGCCAAGGCAGTAATGGGGGGTCGCGCTTCCGGCGCTTTTCCGGTTGCTTTTCCACCCATTTGGGATCATTCTGATATTAGTAGTATCAATCTTAAAGACCTCAGTGATGACTACTTTAAAACACCCAAAAGACAAGAACTGAAGGAAGAAGGGCTAGGCGCTGTACGTGAAAGCAAGGCAGATGATACACATTTAGTATTTCTGTATACGGATGGAGGCATCCTAGATGGTCTACCTATTTTAAAAGGAATTGAACTAGAAAATGATTTGCGCTCCAATCAAATACACAAAAAGGAGCGTTCAAGTCAGTTTCAGGAGGAATTTACGGCACAACAGCCATCAATTAATACAGAACGATTGCACGTGTATATCCGTCCAGTTCCCGTAGAAAATTTAAATAGTGCAAAACGCCTAACCCAAGGTGAATTTTCGACACTAGAAGTTGGATTGAGTGGCTTAACGCTGCCAAAATCAGAACATGACTCGCTCCGCTTAAGAGAAATTCAAAAACGAAATCAATTAGCCTTAGCAAAGGAAAAATTAATAGAAGTAATTGAAGATAAAAATTTTGGAGATATCAGCCAGATTGAGAAAATTATCGAAGAAGCAATCCCTTATCGGCACATAAAGCTGCGTCCAATTACTCCAGCAATTATCGGCGAAATTGCTAATTCTAGAAGTAATGGAATAAGCAGGCTGCAACCCATCTACGATAATCTACCCGAAAATATTAAAGCTTCTCTGCAAGAAGGAAGCGCCGCAGAACTACTCGCATCAGATTTCCTGGGTGCATTTGGTGGTTTTTTTGACAAACGTTATCGAGATCATGATTTTCTATTGGGGCGAATTTGTGGAATTACTTGGTTACACCAATACTGCAATGTAGAAATTACAGAAGCAGAAGTAGATACGATAGTAAGACAAATCAAGAAATATCTGCTAGCACAAGATCCGCAACCTGCGGATCTGAAACTTAGTCAAAAAATTAGGATTGCTAGAATAGTTTTACGCGCTTTGAGAATTGTATTAACTGAATCAAAAATTATTGGATTGATTTGGTTATTCGTTTTAGGAATCCTGAAAGTATTAGCGATTTCAGGGTTAGCAATTCTTGAAATTTTGGCAACTGTATTGATTGTGGTTTCTGACTTGATGGAGAAAGCACAAAACAGGATGTTTGGCAACGAAAAAGTATAAAAAATGTGTCTGAATGCTGACATTGTTGGTGCTGACATCGAGCGATCGCTACTTCGTCTAGCCCGGTCGATACACACAAGCTGAAATGGAACCCTCCCCGCTAGCAGACAGAAAGCGGGATTGCCCTTGTTTCCCTTGCGAACGGGGGAAGCGATCGCTTCCTATCCCTAAAATACACCCAAGAATAATCGCTCAGAAACAACCGAAAACTGGTAGCGTCAGACAAAGGAGAGATTATTACAGGACGTTAAGGTTTGAAAACGCGCTCTAGTTACTGGCATCTACTGCCATACATCCGCCCTCAGTGGAAAACCATCGCGCAAGCTTTCGCTTGCACGTTAGGGGTTACAGTATTCTGGCCCGTCCAGGCGGCACTTGCAGGCAAAATCGCCAATTTCATTGGACAGGGCGATATGGCAGCACTTGCCCAGTTAGCAGGAGTGCTGGCAGTCGTTTTTCTCGTGCAGAAAATCCTGATGTATGGACAGGATTCGCTGATGGCGAAAGCTGCCCTTTTCGTTGCCTTTAACTTACGCAAGCAAGTTTATACTCACCTACATCGTCTCAACTTTGGCTACTTTGAAACTGCACAAACCGGCGATTTAACTTACCGTCTCACCGAGGATATTGACCGAGTTGGGGAAGTCGTCAATAAAGTTTTCCATGACTTTATTCCCTGCGTGTTGCAGCTAATCGTCGTACTGGGCTACATGATTTATCTCAACTGGCAGCTGACGCTGGCAACGTTTATCGTCGCACCGCTGATGGGCGTTTTAATTGGCTGGTTTGGCGAACAGATGCTGAAGTTTTCTCGCCGCAGCCAAAATCGCGTCTCTAATTTATCGGCGTTGCTAACGGAAGTATTTAGCGGAATACGTCTAGTACAAGCTTTCGCCGCCCAAGATTATGAAATTGCCCGTTTTGCCCAGGAAGCTGAAGAAAACCGGAAAGCGAAGTATGCAACTGAACGGCTAAAGGCGATTCAGAATCCTGTAGTTGGATTTCTGTACGCGATGAGCGTTTTACTGCTGTTTTTCCTCGGTGGCTGGCAAATTTCGATTAATAATCTGACTGGGGCAGAATTTGTTAGCTATATCGCAGCAGTGGCGTTACTGATTGACCCGATTGCCCATCTCACTAGCAATTACAACGAATTTAAACAGGGTCAGGCATCGGTCGATCGGATTTTTGAACTGATGGCGATTCAGCCAACCGTGGTGGAAAAGCCGGGTGCCGTTGAGCTTCCGGCGGTCACAGGTAAAGTTGAATACTGTAACGTTACCTTTGCCTATCCGGCACTAAATTCCCCAAGTCCTACCTTCTCAGAGGATGACAAAGAAGGAGTGCAACCTCTTTCTAAGTCGGGGCAAGGAGGAACTCCGGTGCTGCAAAATTTGAATTTGCTGGCACACTCCGGAGAAATGATTGCCTTAGTGGGTGCGTCGGGTGCGGGTAAAACGACTTTGGTGAATCTTCTTCCCCGCTTTTATGACACCCAAGCGGGTGAAATTTTGATTGACGGGACTAATATTCAGGATGTGACGCTGCGGAGTCTGCGGCGGCAAATTGGGATTGTCCCGCAGGAAACGATTCTATTTTCTGGGACGATTGCTCAAAATATTGCTTTTGGACAAGCACAGTTTGACCTCAAAGACGTACAGGTGGCGGCAGAGATAGCCAACGCCCACCAGTTCATTACCCAATTTACCCAGGGCTATCATACCTGGGTGGGGGAGAGAGGGGTAAATTTATCGGGGGGGCAGAAGCAGAGAATTGCGATCGCGCGTGCTGTTTTGCTGAATCCTCGAATCCTCATCCTGGATGAAGCAACCTCTGCCCTGGATTCGGAATCAGAAGCCTTGGTGCAGGAAGCCCTAGAACGGATCATGCAAGACCGGACTGTTTTCATCATCGCCCACCGCCTCGCCACGGTGCGCCGCGCTGACCGGATTCTGGTTGTGGAACAGGGGCAAATTATGGAATCGGGAACCCATGAAGAATTGCTGCAAAAGGGCGATCGCTATGCCCGATTTTACGCACAACAGTTCAGTCAGGTCTAGGCTGATGATGAATGAGCGATTATCCATGCCCACTCCCATCTACAATTCCTCTAAATAACGCAGTAAGTCTGCCATTTCTTGGGTACTGGGCTGAAACTGGGGCATGGGTGGTGTATCCCCACTGATGACTTGGTGAATGATTCTTACGCGAGACTTGCGCTTAGAGATGGCTTCCAGACTTGGCCCCACTCGACCGTGTGCTTCCAATCCATGACATCCCGCACAGTTCATTTGAAAAATCGCGTGTCCCTTCACGGAGTCGCCCGTTAGGGTCAAAACTGTCTTGACATAAGGATCGGAGACGCGAAACAGGTTAACCCCAACAAGTGCTAAGAGGATGACCAGGAAAGCAGCCAATGCCATCAAGCTGAGGCGCTGCATCAGGATTTCAGGTTTAGGTAGCTGGTTATCCAAAGGTTTTTGAAAGTGAGATGTAAGGGCAGTTTTTGATCGGGGCGCGGGCGATCGCTATGCAATGAACGAGTATAGCGATATGTGTGGTTGTGTATCGATAAAGATTTCGATTCATATACATAGCTTAAATTTTCTAGAGAGTCGAGGCAAGCGTAGTTTTCTCCAGCCTGCTACTGGAATCGGAGATGCCTTGAAATTGTGTCGCTACAGGCTCACCCGTTCTTCCTCTCTAGCTTGTAGGATGAGAAACAGGCAAGAAACGTTAACAAAGGAGTACTGACGTGGTAGAACCCCTGCTTTCTGGTATCGTGCTTGGTTTGATCTTAGTTACCCTCGCGGGACTATTCTTCGCTGCCTATATGCAGAAAAAGCGCGACAACAAACTAGGAGTATAAAAGTGCTGTAGGGGCGCGGTTCTCCCGCCCTCCTGAGTCAGCTGAGTGAGGTGGGCACGGCCCACCTTTTTAAATGGTTGTAAACTTTCAGATGCTGGCTGGGCAATAGAAGGTAAGGGCAGTGTTGCCGTAAACCTTTTGGCGACAGATTTCCAGTGCGGGAACGGGTTCCACCGTCCAGTTGTTAGGACTGTGTTCCACTGCGAATTCACCGCCTTCAGCCAGTAATTGATGCTGCGCGATCGCTTCCAGCACCGGCTGATATAATTCACTCGCATAGGGTGGGTCAAAATATATCCGGTCGAACTGCTGACCGCCAAGGGTTTTCAATCGTTGAACGACATCCCCCCGCAACACTTGAAATTTTTGGTCTTCTTGAGCGACTTGCTGCCAGTTTTCCTGGATAATGACGCAGGCGCGACTCCACTGTTCAATTCCGACGACGTAGCTGGCACCCCGACACAATGCCTCTGCGCCCATCGAACCACTACCGGCACACAAATCCAGCCAGCGACAACCACTGATGCTGCCCTGCCAAATGTTAAATACTGCTTCCCGCACTCGCCCTAGCGTGGGTCGGGTTTCCTGACCTGGTAAAGTTTTGAGAAGGCGATTGCCGTAGATTCTAAGACTCATAATTAGGCCAGACGTGCCGCTACGCTAAGGCAACTTTACTATGCGGCAACTTCGGTTCGTACCTGGGCGACAAAGTTGGATAATATTTGCAGTCCGCTGGTAGAAGATTTTTCCGGGTGGAACTGTACAGCCATCAAGTTATCACGCGCGATCGCAGCCGTCACCGTTTGGCTTCCGTGAGCGATCGTGGCGGCGCGGATTTGAGGATCGACGGGATCGACATAGTAAGAATGGACAAAATAAACCCAAGGCTGAGACGGTAACTGCCGCCAGAGTGGGGCATCCGGTTGAGCGATTTCTAGTTGATTCCAACCCATGTGGGGAATCGTCAACCCAGGTTCCGGGCGAAATCGTCGCACCACACCGGGGATAATGCCTAAACCGGGTTCTTTGCCTTCTTCGCTGGAATCGAATAGAATTTGCAATCCCAGACAGATCCCTAAGAAAGGTTTGCCAGATGCGATCGCTTCTTTGATGGGTTCTACTAGGTGGCGCGATCGCAAGTGTTGCACTGCCGGATCGAAAGATCCCACACCAGGCAGGACTACAGCATCCGCCCGTGCAATGTCTGCCGGTGAATCCGTAATTTTAGGGGTTGCACCCGCTTTTTCCAATCCCTTACAGGCAGAGTGCAGATTTCCCATGTCGTAGTCGATGACTGCAATGACTGACATTAATATGCGCCTTTGCTGACTTTTGTTGTTTGTGTTGGGTGTCTAGTTCCCTTCTTTTAACTTTACATTCTTTTGTTAAAAATTTCAAAAATATCTCTTTTCACCGTTCGGCAATTCATACTGAATGAATATTTCTTTACCTTCAGGCAGTTGTAATTCCGAAATTTTGAAAATTTTTAAGTTTTTGTCATCTTCCTCAAAGTATCCCCGATTAATTTGAATGGGATTATATACTTCTACATCCCTTGTCCCAAATCTATCTTCGGAAGAAGCTAAAACTATCTTTATTTTATCATTTTCAACGATTATGTATTCTGTGACAGGATCTCCTTCTTGGGTGATACAGATTTTTTTTGCCCCAAGGTTACCTTTTTTTAACCTGAATACCCAGCTCAGCAAAGACTTGGTTGAATTGTTTTCATCAAAATTAGTTAATTCTTCTCTAGATGGGCACTCGATTGCTTTCAGCAATTTGTCTTTCTTTAGCCGCTCAAGTAAAGCCTTTTCTTCTTTTGTAATCTTTTCTTGATTCAGATTGACAGTCTGCGTCTGGGCAGCCTTTTCTAAATTACAGCCTGATGCCAGAAGCACCACTCCTAAAACAAGAAGTAATCGTCGCACTTTCTACCTCAGCCTCATTTCAACATTTGTTACATTTGCGTCTATTAAACGAAAGACGCATCTCTCTAAACATTTGTTGCTGTCAGGCAGGTAAGTGGTTAGATTAAGCTAATCTACGCATCCCACAAAGCTACTTATGAATCGAAAAATTCTGCTAACGTCTTTTACTACCTGGCTTCCCCATCAAACATCTAATGCTTCCGACGATCTATTACTGGAAGTTGGCAACCTAGACTATTTATCGCTATCATTGAGTTTTTTAAGACAGCTACCCGTTGATGTTGCTCAAGCAAGCGATCGCGTTTTTGCCAAAATTAACGAATTACAGCCGGATGCCATTATCTGCTGCGGTATGGCAGAGTCTCGCACTCAATTGAGCGTAGAATCCTGTGCGGCTTGTGGAACCACACTGCTAAAAACATCGGTAAATCTAGAAAAACTATTAACAGGCTTAGTCGCAACTGAAATCAGCGATGATGCCGGTAAATTTGTCTGCGAAGGGCTGTATTACTCAGTATTAGACTACTTGCAAGAACGCAAAATTAACAGCCGCTGTATCTTCGTTCACGTCCCAATCCTAACTCCGGAAAACTCTTCGGGAATCATGGCAGATTTTTTATGTATTCTGAAGAACCTGGCACTTTCTTAAAGTCCTTGATGTCTTAGCACCCATCCGGAAAATCTTTGGTTAGCATCCTCAGCGAACGTCCAAAGACGACTCAGTAAAGTTGTGGCTTCACGGACGAAGTCCGCCTACACTGAACTAACAGTGAATTTAGCTTGCGGAGGCAGGCTTTGTTTGTGTCGTCCCATTTAGTCTGAGGGCACACTTCTTAAAAAGTCTAGTCAAACGATTTTTCCGGATAAGGTCGTTATCGTTTTTAAATATTAATCTTCCCATGTTGCCATTCTTGCCCCTTTTACCGCTTGCTCAAACACCACCGCCGCCACCCAAACCAGCCCCTCAAGAGATTGTGCGACCCCAGCCAGTTATGCCTTTACCCGGACAACTGGATAAAGTGCCGATGTTTAACAGTAACAGCCCAGAATGGGTGAAAAGTGAAGGGATTTTACTTTCTACTTTTCCCCCAAATGGTAAAAAGGTGCCAGCGGCTCATCTTAATTTCCCTTTCCAGGGAAGATTTGATTTATTTGCCCACCACTTTAGCCACACTCCCAAAGATTTGCAGACGCTTTATCTGGGCGTAATCTTGCATAATCCGGCTACAAAACCCGTCAAAGTGGAAGTATTGCAAGCGGCAAGTCAGCTAATGCAGAATGCGCCCTATATCAAACTGCCGACTTATGTCGAAAATCCCAACGGAGACGTATATTCCGGTCATGGCGATCGCGCAGTCAACGATGTCATGCGAGGCAAGCGACAAGCTGATTTTCCCGCCCAGCTAGTGATACCGCCGGGACAAAGCCGTTTGTTGATGAATCATCCGATTCCGGTGCGGAATCTAGAAAAGCCCATTAATGGTCGGTCTACGCTAATGAGGTTGCAGAGTAATGGCAAGGTTTATGCAGCCAGTTTAGCCATGTATGCCAAGAAAAATGCAGATGGCAGCGAACGGAAACCAACCCAAGCAGAATGGCAGACTTTACTCGATACAGGCACTTTAGCCGGACCCAGAGATAAAGCCCCCTCTCCTCCAGGGCAAACCAGCGGGCAATTTATTTACAGTCGCGTGGCAGGAGTCTCTGAAGGTTCTGCCTGGAAAGGGCAACTGGTGGATAAACCCAATGCCCAAAATCTCACCATCCCCCAACCCGGTAACGCTATCTCCTATCCCATCAGTTCCCTCAAGTTAGGCACCCTCGGTACAAGTCAAGTGCAAACTGCAAAGATGCTGGTGCGCTATCCGGATACCGCTTACGAAGCACATGGGAACTACGGAGTTGAATACAACCTCAGCGTGCCCTTAATCAACTCCACGAAACAACCCCAAACTGTCACCCTGACGCTAGAAACGCCTTTGAAGGAAGACAAGCTAGCAAAAGGAGGATTGCGTTTCCAGCAACCCCCGCATTTTCCAATTTTTCGCGGTACCGTACGGTTGCGCTACAAGGATGACCAAGGGAAACCCCTGACGCGCTACGTGCATTTGTGGCACCAAACGGGTCAGGTAATAGAACCACTGCTAACGCTAAAAATGCCACCGGCAAGTCGCCGCCAGGTGCAAGTCGATTTGATATACCCACCAGATGCGACGCCGCCGCAAGTCCTGACTGTACGAACTTTAGAAAATACCTCAGCGAATGTAAGTGACAAGTCATTAGTGGAATTGATGCGTGTCCTGTATGGAATTCGGTTTGTACTTTAGTTAAAAAATTTCCTGATGTATTGGCTGCGGGGTTTGCCTCGCTTCCCCATTTCCAAGCGTAGGGACACGGCAATGCCGTGCCCTTACTTTAGACAGACGAGAAAACTAGGCAAGAATTGTTAAGTTATGTAACATCCTCTAATTTAGGCACTTTTGACAAATGCCTAAATTAGTGCTTACTGTCTCAAAAAATTGAAGGTCAATTCAGTGAAAAGCAAATTCATCGAAAAGCAAGTTAATTTTGATAACTGTTGTATTTCCTACTATGAAGGAGGAATTGCCTCAAATTTAGATCCGATACTTTTTATACACGGATGGGGAGTATTAGTTGAACCTTATCAAGAAAGCTTAGATATTTTATCTGAGCGTTATCAGGTAATCGCGCCGGTTTTACCAGGTTTAGGGGACTCAACCGCACCTGA
Organism: Trichocoleus sp. ST-U1; assembly: GCF_039961835.1. Classification (NCBI taxonomy): domain Bacteria; kingdom Bacillati; phylum Cyanobacteriota; class Cyanophyceae; order Leptolyngbyales; family Trichocoleusaceae; genus Trichocoleus; species Trichocoleus sp. ST-U1. The sequence goes on along the minus strand of NZ_JAMPJZ010000024.1, from coordinate 9,567 downwards.
AACAATTCAAAATTCTAATGACTATGCAAAGGTTATCGGTAATTTTGTAAAAAAGTTAAATTTAAAGAAAGTTCATGTAGTTGGACATTCACTAGGAGGCGCAATTGCCATAGCATTGGCAGCTTTGATGCCGTCGATTGTCCGCAGCCTCATCGTCGTAGACAGTACAGGGATTCCTCTGGGTTCTATACCGGAAGTTGTATTGAAAAGGGCAATTGAAATGCCTGCACAATCTTGGCAAATGAAGCTTCAGCCGGTTAGTGCTATTTTTAAAAACTTGTTTTATAACAGCTTATTTAACCTGGAAAACACAATAAAGATGGGATTTATCGCGTTACAAGAAGATATCAGACCAATTTTACCAAACGTTGAATCCCCCTGTTTAATTTTGTGGGGAGAGAACGATGTTCTAACTCCGGTAAAATTTGCCCAAGAGTTATCACAAGGAATCAAAGGTTCTAAATTAAAAGTAGTAGCGGAAGGATACCACGAATGGAACCTGTTTTTTCCAGATAAATTTACAACGATTACTTTTGAATTTCTTGCAGAAATTGAGGAAATGTTATTGACAAGGGCATAATTTTCTCTGGGCTTTCGTATACCCTTCGGGAAGGCTTACGCCTACGGGCGACGATTTCTGGTTCCAATCGCTGATTTAGCGACTGCGAAAGCCCCTCCTTCCTGCGTGAATTGCCTCAGTTAGAAGAATAGGGGTGCGATCGCATCCGACAGCGGAGAAAATGGTGAGTGCTAACCGTGAGACTCCGAAATCGCTTCATGCTGACTTTTTTGCCGCTTTTTCTTCTCGCGCAAACAAATCCGATCCCGACACCTGCACCCCCTGCACCACCACTTGAGGTCGTGCAACCGCAGGAAGTCCGCGCTTTACCGGGCAAACTGGATGATGTGCCAGTTTTTAATAGCAACAGCCCAGAATTAGTACAGACGGAGGGAATTTTACTTTCAACCTTTCCCCCCAGCAAAAAAAGCACCTCGGCGGCTCATTTAAATTTTCCCTTCCAAGGGCGTTTTGATGTGTTTGCCCATCATATTGCTAAGCCGCCGACGCCGGAAGACTTACGGACTCTCTACTTGGGAATCATCGTGCATAATCCCGGTAAGCAACCCGTCACGGTGGATATCTTGCAAGCAGCCAGTTATCTCAGTCAACCAGATGCGCCATTTATGCCAATGGCGTCCTACATTGAGAATCCCTTGGGTACAGTGTATGCTGGCCCTGGCGATCGCGTCAGTAATGATATTTTGCGAGAACAGCGTCAAGCTGATTTTCCCCCTCAGTTGACAATTCCGCCGGGGGAAAGCCGGATGTTGATGAATCATCCGATTCCTGTAAAGACGCTAACGCCGCCACTGAATGGTCGCTCAACATTAATGCGGTTGCGGAGCAATGCCAAAGTCTATATGGCGAGTTTAGCGATGTATGCGCGTCAAAATCCGAATAAGAGCGAACGCGCACCAACGCTGGAAGAATGGCAGACACTTCTGAATTCTGGTAATTTAGCACAGCCGCGCGATCGCGTTCCGACCTCTCCTGAAGCCAATAAGGGGCAATTGATCTACGGTCGTGTTGCTGGTGTCGCACAAGGTTCTCAGTGGAAAGCCAGACTGGTAGAAAGACCGGGTGCAGTGAACCTGAGCATTCCCCAACCAGGAAAAGCGTTTTCCTATAGCCTCAGCACCGTTCCTCGCGGCACTCTCGGCACCGAACGAGTGCAAAGTGCCCCCATGTTGGTACGCTACCCAGATACCGCTTATATGGCTCACGGCAACTATGGAGTGCAATACAGCCTCACCTTGCCGTTGATGAACGATACAAACGACAGCCAAACCGTAACCTTAGCGATACAGACACCAATTAAACAGGATCGCTTGCAGGGAGGGTTGCGTTTTCTAGAACCACCGCCTCAGCAAGTTTTTTTCCGGGGTACCGTTCAAATCCAATACACTGATGACCGAGGCTTACCGCAAATTCGTTACGTGCATTTAGTTCAACGGCGCGGTCAGCAAGGCGAGCCTTTGATAACCTTGAAGATGCTACCGGGCGATCGCCGACTGGTAAAAGTCGATTTTATTTATCCCCCAGACGCCACGCCGCCCCAAGTTTTAACGGTTAGAACCTTGGAAAAGACTTCTTAAAACCTTGTAATTAAGCCTTTTATCTGCGGGATAATCCCTGACCGCGATTGACATAGGTCTGGACGTTCCGCAGAGCTTGGCTAGCATAATAATCGCCCGGACGCTGCTTCAATGCCCTTTGGAAATTAATCAGCGCGGTGTGATAATCGCCTTTCTTGGAAGCCTCGTAGCCAACTCTCATGTATTTGTCATAGTTTGTTGCTGCTGGGGCACTTGCTGGCGGGGGATCTTGCCCTTTTAAATAGTCTGTAATATTCCAATAAGCGAGTGTGGCATAACGGTCAGTTGGGCGTTCGGCAAGTGCTGACCGGAAGTAAGACAAAGCGGCAGGATAATCCTTTCTTTGCGTTGCTGCATACCCCAATCTCATGTACTGGTCATAAGCATATTCCGCACCATAAGTCGGGGTTCCATCGGGAGCCTTCGTCGGTGTGGGAACCACAGTCTGTGTGGGTTGAGGAACGGCAACGGTCGTTGTCTGAGCTTGGGTTCGTTGGGCGGGGACAACGAAAGCGATCGCTAGGAAAGCCGGTAATATTTTTATCCAATTTGTTAGTTTCATAAAGTTTCTCTTTTTTGTTTTTCCCTGCTTTTGCACTTAGGTTATCTATTCATAGAATGCCACCTATTTTTTCTAGCTACCTCTGCCAGAAGTCAGGGTAAACCTTGCACGTAGGGCACTCCTATCGATAGAAATTTTGCATCTGTTCGCTGTATTTATAGGCAATTTTTGCGAACTTCAGTTGAGTTGATCAACTCAAAAATAGGGTTTATGCTTAGCCTCAACCGCCAATCTATTGCAATCGTATTTGAATCGTGAGATTCCACCAGTTCAGCTCCTCGACTTCGTAATAGCTATCGGGAATCTCAGTTTCACGAATCATTCAGGACAGCTATATTTACAATGAACGAGTAATTTTTCGGAATCAAATTAACTTTTTTATAAAGATTCAATGAAGATTAAGTAAAGATACGTAAAAGAATTGGCATTTTAAAAAATTAATATTTATAATACTGATGAAATTACGGAAAAAGTAAAAAATAAATAGCTGCAAGCAAAAATAAGTTAACGCTTGACTAAATGTTAAGGGTTATTCTTGCGGTCAAAAAAACTTTAAGTTTCGCAAAATTAGATAATCCTGAGCGAGAATCCTATGAATGCGGTGAGAAGCATCCGTCGGCTGCTGATAGTTTTCCCCTTAGTAGGCGCGATTAGCACCCAAGCGGTACAGGGGCAATCCATTATTCCAGCAACTGATGGCACTGACACCAATGTTGTCCTTGAGGGCGATCGCTTCGACATTAGCGGCGGACAGCAATCTGGAGCGAATCTTTTCCACAGCTTTGAGAAATTCGGACTGAACTCAAGCCAGATTGCCAACTTTCTCTCCCAACCAGGAATTGAAAACATCCTGGGGCGCGTTGTTGGTGGAGACGCCTCCATTATTAATGGACTGATTCAGGTAACAGGCGGGAATTCTAACCTCTTCTTGATGAATCCCGCAGGCATTATCTTCGGCGCAGGAGCCAGCCTCAACGTGCCTGCTTCCTTTACAGCGACAACAGCAACCGGAATTGGGATCGGCTCAAATTGGTTCAATGCAGCAGGTTCTAACAACTACGCCGCACTGACAGGAAACCCCAACGCTTTTGCTTTCGCCACCAGTCAGCCAGGAGCGATTATCAACGCTGGCAACCTCAGCTTACAGCCGGGACAAAACTTCTTAACTTTGTTGGGCGGTACCGTTATCAATACCGGGCAGCTCTCGGCACCAGGGGGTAACATTACCGTAGCTGCCATCCCTGGCGAAAGTGTCGTCCGCATCACTCAGCAAGGACTGCTGCTAGGTTTGGATATTCAACCCTTGGCAACGGCAGACACTCAACCTGAAAACTGGACATTGCCGATTCCCACATTACCCCAACTGCTGACTGGTGGAAGTGGGGGCAATGCTACCGGAGTGGCAGTTAAAAACGGACAGGTAGTATTAACTGGCTCAGGCATCCAGATAAATGGTGAAACGGGCACTACTATTGTCTCTGGTACTCTCGATGCGGCAAATAAAGCACCCGGTGCAGCTGGAGGCACTGTGGAAGTGCTGGGTAACAAAGTTGCCTTAGTTGAACAAGCTCAAATTGATGTCTCTGGAGATGGAAAGGGAGGCACTGCCTTAATTGGCGGCGACTATCAGGGTAAGGGTGAAGTACCGAACGCCACGCAGACGTATGTAGGTAAGGACGCAACGATTAAAGCTGACACCATTAACAATGGCAATGGTGGGAGAGCAATCGTTTGGGCAGATGAGAAAACCAGTTTTTCTGGGAGTATCAGCGCCCGTGGTGGCAAGAATTTCGGTAACGGTGGATTTGTCGAGGTGTCAGGGAAGAACAGCCTTACTTTTGAGGGCACGGTTGATCTGAGTGCCGTTCAAGGTAGTTTTGGCACTTTAGAAATAGATCCAAAAAACATCAAGATTGTCAATGGTACTGGAGACAATGACGGTGAATTAAATGACGGAAAAATCTTCAAGGATGATGGAAATCCTGACGCCACATTTACGATTTCTGTAGAAAAACTGGAATCTATCTCTAAGACCGTAGCGAATATTCTTTTAGAGGCGACGAATGATATTACTATCGAAGACCTAAGTGATAACAGTCTGGATCTCGCTACTAGTTCAGGCTCGACAGTCACCTTCAAGGCGAATGCTGATGGTATCGATGGTGGTTCCTTTTTTATGAATTCAGGAGATACTATTCAGACTCAAGGAGGAAATTTAAAGATTGAAGCCGTAAACATTACAACCGGAGCAATTAATACTTCATCTTTAAAAGAAAATGGTGGTTCTGTAACTTTTCTTGCGTCAGAAAACATTAAAGTTGCCGGAAACATCAATACATACGGCGATTCTGTAAGTTTGTCTGCTATAGGAAACATCACATCAGAAGACATTTCTACTGGTAATGGCGAAGAGTTTGTTCCTAGCGGATATGGTAACAGTGCTGTAGTTTTGTCTTCAACGGCAGGCAATATTGTGGTCGGTAGCATTGATGCGGGGGCTGGTGGTATTGACATTACAGCTTTTGGTATTTTCCAAGCTAAGAATTCTTTTAATCCTTCTCCATCGGGTTTAGAGATAAACATCAAACCTGAAAACGATCCAGAATTACTGGGGTTTCTTCAAAGCAAAAATATTGAATTTGATTCAAAAAAAGAAATTACAGTAGTTACAAAAGATATTTCATCTAGTTTGCATGCTAGACCGAGTAGCGACAAAACTAATGAAGAAATTAATGCCCCGATTAGTATTCGGTATGGAGGTGCAACCACAACAATTGTATCAAAACAGTTTGATATTTATACTCCCGGAAGTTCAACACCTAGTGGCAAAGGTAGCATTTTAATCCAAGGTGGAAACGGAATTTTTATTGTTGGGTCTGAAATCAAGAAAGGCGACGAAGCCTTTAAACCAGTTGAACCAGACCTTCCTTATGATAAAACTTTTGATGCTAATTTTGATTTCAAAGAAGACTTTGCATTGCTTAAAAACGAAATTTACACGCCGCTTGATTTTGGTTCAAATAAGTTTCCCAATAATGTTAGCGGTACGGTGGGAGCTATCACCGTAGGAGCTGGAAGTAACAGTTCCTTTTATGGGTCTATTCAAAATATCCCTTTTCCTCCAAGCGTCCAAAACCCCAACCCTACTACAAATCCTAACCCTAACCCTAACCCTAACCCTAACCCTAACCCTAACCCTAACCCTAACCCTAACCCTAATCCGAATACGGACACTGGTATTAAACCGAATACGGGGAGTGGCAACAACACAAATATTGGTACTAATATCGTTGCCAACACAAATACTGGCACCAACACTAATACGAATACTAGCAATGGCACCAGCACGAATAGTAACAGCGATACTACTACTGATGGATCTGACAAACTCACAACAGATATACAATTAATTGCGCTGAGAAATGACGCTTCTAACTCGCGCTTATCGGATTCGAGCGATCGCATTCTTGTCTTCGATAACAGCCTCAAAAGCAGCTCTGATGCACCTCATGCGAACCGGGTGACGCGCAACAGCGATGGAACGCTAAAATTGTCAACGGCTGAAGCAGCTGCTGTGTGCGCTGCACAACTGCAAGATCCGCGACGGCGAAACCTGCAACTACGAGATCCGCGTTGCTTGCAAGAAAAACCCACCGCATCAGTCGCATCAGCGCAAGATAGCCGTAAAGTGGCAGCAGATCGACTATTACAGCAGGGTTTTGAACAGTATCAGCCGAATCGGGTTGCACCTGCTGTCCAGTCTTGGCAACAGGCATTAAAAATCTACCAGGAACTCAAGGACGTTCCGGGGGAAGTCGCTGCCAGAGGTGTTCTGGGTGCGGCTTCTCTGGTTCAGGAAAACTACAGGGATGCGATCGCGCTGTTAGAGCCATTCTTGACGATGCAACCGGGAAATGGCAATCCTACAGCTAAAGCGCAAGCCCTTTCAAATCTGGGAATTGCTTACAAAGCGGTAGGCAACTATGCAAGCGCGATCGCATCTCATCAGCAAGCTTTGACGATTATGCAGGAAACCAAAGACCGTCAGGGAGAGGGTCAGGTTTCAGCCAATTTAGGCAATACTTACGAAGCTTTGGGTGAATATGACAAAGCAATTCAGTCTTATCAACAGAGTTTAACGATTGCGCGAGAAATTAAAGATTCCTTAGCAGAAGGGAGAGCATTAGGAAATCTGGGAGCGATTTACGCTAATTTGGGCAAGTCTCAGCAAGCCGTTCAATCTTACGAACAGAGTTTAGCGATCGCGCGGCAAATTAGCGATCGGGAAGGACAAGGAAGCACCCTAGCCAATCTCGGATCTGCTTATCATGTTCAGGGCGAATTTACTAAGGCTCTCGATTATTATCAGCAGAGTTTTGCGATCGCAAAAGAAATTAGCAATCGCGAGTTACAGCACAAGGCACTCGGAAATTTAGGAATTGCTTATGAGGATTTAGGCGACTACCCCAAAGCAATTGAACATCACCAGAAGAGCTTGGAAATTGCGCGATCGCTGGGTGACAAACGAGGAGAGGGGGCGGCTCTCAATAACCTGGGACATACGCTATTTGCTTCCGGCAAACTCCCAGAAGCCGAGAAAAAACTCCGTGATGCCGTTGAGGTTATGGAATCTCTGCGACCAGGATTAAATGATATCCAAAATGTCTCAGTTTTCGATACGCAAGTTCTGACTTACAACTTATTGCAACAAATTCTGATTGCCCAGAACAAAGCAGAATTGGCTCTGGAAATTTCCGAACGGGGACGTGCCCGTGCCTTTGTAGAGTTACTGCAACAACGATTATCCCCTGAAGCTTCGGCTCGATCCCAAACTAATTTAAATCCTCCGACCATCGCACAAATTAAAAAAATTGCCAAAGAACAAAATGCCACGCTAGTTGAATATTCAATTGTCCCTGAAGAAGAATTCAAAGTTCAAGGTAAACTCAGAGGTCAGGCATCAGAACTCTTTATTTGGGTCGTTCAGCCTACAGGTAAAGTAGCGTTTCGCCGAGTTGACTTGAAACCGCTGCGACAGCAAAATAATTCCTTTGAAGAATTGCTAGCGAATAGTCGCATTGTATACGGTCCCAATATTCACAAAGGAGAAACTGCTAGAGCGCAACTTCATCAAGTGTTGATTGAGCCAATTGCTGATTTTCTGCCGAAAGACGCAAATTCCCACGTAATATTTATCCCGCAAGGTGGGCTATTTTTGTTGCCTTTCCCGGCGCTAAAAGCTCCGAATGGCAAATACTTAATCGAACAACACACAATCCTAACCGCTCCAGCCATTGAGGTGCTAGACCTCACTCAGCAACAACAGCAACGTGTAGAAGGGTTGCATAGAACATCTCTAGATAGTAAAAACGTCCTAGTGGTGGGCAATCCGACCATGCCCACGATGCCTACTACTAAAGCTGGACAAAAGCCTCAGCCACTAGCACCGTTACCGGGTGCCGAACGGGAAGCGCTGACGATTGCTAAACTCTTGAACACTCAAGCGATTGTGGGTGACAAAGCAACCAAAGTTGAGATTGTGCAACAGATGCCCCAGGCGCGGGTCATTCATCTAGCGACGCACGGCTTACTGGATGATATTCAAGAATTAGGCATTCCCGGCGCGATCGCGCTGGCTCCATCCAAGAACGATAACGGATTCCTCACTGCTGGAGAAATCTTTGATCTGAAGCTAAATGCTGAACTTGTGGTGTTGAGTGCTTGTCACACGGGACGCGGCAAAATCACCGGCGATGGTGTCATCGGTTTGTCGCGATCGCTCATTTCATCGGGAGTACCCAGCGCGATCGTGTCCCTGTGGGCGGTTCCTGACGAGCCAACGACCCTTCTCATGACAGAGTTTTACCGAACTGTACAAAAAAACCCGAATAAAGCCCAGGCATTGCGAAGCGCAATGCTAGTGACGATGAAACAACATCCAGAGCCACTCAACTGGGCAGCTTTTACCCTCATTGGAGAAGCACAGTAATCACTCGCCTTTTTACTTGCGTTAGGGATGCGCTCACACCATGCGCGATCGCGGCGCTCTCTGCGTAGGTATTTAGGGAGATATCTGCGTAAGCCCTGACAATATTACCGACTGACCGATCGTAAGGGCAAGGCGAAACTTTGCATTACCTTTACGTAACTTGTGCTGTCTTCATCAACTTCATACGAAAAATTACTGAGCTGAGGACTAATCTTTGTAAAGAACCAATCAGTCTACCTCAGCCACAACTATGGGTGTACCTAGACTTCTAAAGTTTTGGCGCTCGACCGTACTGTTTCCTGAATTTATTTTTTCCCCAGTAATTAAGCGGCGGAACTCTTGCCGTGAAATTACTCAAGCCCAAGGAAACAGAAAAGCCAGTCACCGGATTGTCATTCAGCCTCAAGGGGTTTTAAATCGCTGTAATGGTGCTTTCTTACAGCAATGGATTGTGAACAACGTCGTACTGGATGCCCCAGCTCTATGCGTGCTTGATATGACCCATATCAATGGGGTGGATAGTTCGGGGCTATTTTCTTTAATAGCAGGACTCAAAGCCGCCCGCAAACAGCAGTGCCATATTGTAATTTGCAACTTGCAATCTCCAGTCAAAACACTTTTTGAAGTGGCTCAACTTGAGGAAATGTTTGATATTGAGGAAAGTTATGAAGCTGCCCTTGAAAAACTGGCTTGACAACTTCATCAAGAGTGCCAGCAGCCGAACGATTGCAGGCTATAAGGGCACTCTAGGGCGTGTCATCAATTCAACCAGATGACCGTAGCAGCGAGGTGAATCGCACCGAGAAAGTTAACCGCACGCTTGTCGTAGCGCGTTGCAATCGCTCGATACTGCTTGAGT
>NZ_JAMPJZ010000023.1:0-75166 GCF_039961835.1 Trichocoleus sp. ST-U1 | reverse complement strand
ATGGCATAGAGATTATTTTTTCTAGAAGTCCCTAATAGGAACATCCTAATGCTTGTAGAAAGGGCGATCTGTAATCGCTAGGGATATAACAATTCTCGTTTGGATGCAGTAAGATTATATCCCACCCCACTTTTCAGGCAGGTGTCTATTTAGAAGTCACGCTAGATGTTGAGCGACTGCTACAACGATTGCCGGAACAGACTTCAACCGTGACGCATTGACTAATTGTACTCTCACTATCATCCGACGTAATGACTACGCTCTTGGCTTCTGCAACACTTTTTCCATCAGATGAGACGATTCGCTGAATTAAGACTTTAGAACGGATCACGATTGATATCCTCCCTTCTGAATACTGAATTAAAAGCAAGAGTTTAGATAGAATTCTAAACTCACCCAAAATTGGTGGCTTGTTCAAACCATTTGGTTATGAATCATATAATTTAACTCACTGGTTAACCACTCTTCAAAGAGTCTATCAAGGATTTCTTGATACCTTTCAGGGGTTAATTCCGCAGGAATGAACTCTTCAACCATTAAGAGATGATAACCTTGCTCGGTTTGGATGGGACCCATTACTTCTCCGATTTGGGCACTAAATATAAAGGCGGCAATATCTGGCTTTAAGTTCCAGCGGAAAAGCTTGCCTTCCAATCCACAATGATGTCTGCGCCTTTCATCACAATCGTAAAGATGAGCGGCTTGATGAAAATCGATCTCCTCTTCTTCAATTTGATAGAAAAGTTCTTGAGCGACCTTTTCGTAAGGAACAATAATTTGGTAGAGTAAAACTTGGTCAAAATCAAGCCGATTTTCCGCGAAGAACTTCTCGACTTCTTTAGAGAATAGAGAATTAGCTAACTTGCGAGCAAGAATGCGATCGCTAATTCCTGTCTCCCAGTCATTCACAGTAATCATCTGGTCTGACAGCCATGCTAGCGTGTCTGCGGCTTTCTCCAAACGCTTCTCATAACGCAGCCTATCCGCGTCAGCCTGAATTTCTTCTGCGGTGACTGTTAGGTTTCTTTCCTGAGCCGCTTTTTCGATGATTCTTTGATATAAAATTTTTTGATAGACATCCTTCAACTGAAGATTTTTTTTCAGGAAATTAACCACTTCATTCGGATGAATAGATGCCCCTGAAAGATCGGTCATATCATTGTTATGACTCCACTCAGTTAGACTTAATCAGTAACTAGCCTCAGACCAAGGCCTGGAAAAACTCGGCTACCTAGCCCTACAAGGCTATAGGAAGCTCCTTCATTGTTGCTACTATTATTTTCAACAGAAAGGTCTTTACGTTGTTCAATAATCTCACTCTTGTGTGGAAGAGATGATAGCAAAGAGAAGTTGCTAATGTAGGTTGCGGCAACGGTTGATGAGCGGGAAGTGCCTGGGACGTTAGGGTTAGAGAAGGTTGCCACTGGCAAGGTGGTTGAGATTCCAGCAGCATTAGGGATGATTGTTGCTGGCGCATTAACTTTAGCGCTAGTGATATTAGCGCTAGTGATATTAGCGCTATTGGGATTGGCAGAGGTTGCAGGTGTAGGAACGGTGACGCTAGTGGGATTGGTAGAGGTTGCGGGTGCGGCAACAGTGACGCTCGTAATATTAGGAGAAGTTGTAGATGCGGCAGCTGTGGCGCTAGCGCTACTGGATGTTGCGCTAGGAGTAAAGACTGTCGCACTTTGGCTACTGGGAGTTCCTGTAGGAGATGTCGCTGTCGCACTACTACTACTGCCAGAACCCGCTGAAGATGAGAATGCGCTAGAGGTACTTTGACTGCTGCTGAAACCGCTATCACCAGACGAGGTTGCTGTTGCACTACTGGTAGCGGTGACACTACTAGAACCACCTCCAGAGGAAAATGAACTAATGACGCTTAAAGCGCTGGTGAAATCTTTGCCACCCGGAGGGTTAGCTTGGGAAGGTAGAGCAACAGATACGATCAAGCTTCCAGCTAGACCAAGATACAAAACGCATTGAGATGATTTAATCATATTGTTTATATGTCCTTAGATCAACAACTTAAATAAAGTCAGCAAGGCAAACTAAGGCATAATTATCTTCAGTTTTTACAGTCACAGAAGGATTGATAAACAGTCCAAGGTAGGGTAAATCTTGAACTGTTATCTGCCAAATCTAGATTAATAGCCACCGGAAGTCCATGTTGAAACAGACATATTACCCTTGCTCCCAAAAGCACTAGCTGTGGCCTTCAGGCTATTTTTTGTTCCCTTGCTACTGCTAGTCGAATAACTAAAGTAGTCCGTGTCTTTGACATCGATATAATCAATCGGGATGCTGATATCTTTCAAAAAGTCGTGCAAGGTAATCTTGCTTGAGCCACCTGTCACCCCACTTGAGTCCGAAATTCCCGAATCAAAAAAATTTAAATCATTGATTGTTAATCCACTCATGGGAGTCCTCCTGCTAACAAAAAGGCCGCTGAAAGCCTTTTTATTTACTTAAAATTGGCTTTCAGCAGTTCTCAGACTTAAATTTGCTCAATGGCTATAAGCAATAGCCATCGTTAATTAGTTACTTTGGTAAACGTTGGCTGAATTGGAAGAAATTGCTACGGCAGTTGCTGGACCGAAGAATGATTTAGCCGTCGCTTTAGAAGAAGCGTATTGACTGAGATAGCTGTAGTTGCTCTTAGATGTGCTGTAGTAGCTATAGCCAGCACCAACAACGCTGGGAGATTGTTCGGCAACTTCTAAATGGCTCAGGTCAGAAATAATCATGGGATGTCTCCTTTTCAAAATGGGTTTAGTTTTTGCAGAAATCTGGTTGAAAAGCCAATTCCGGGGATAAGTTTCCCCAAAGTTTACTACTGAAAAAGCTCAAAGTTTAGAGCAGCAGTCACCTTTCATCAATTAATTTGGTAAACGCTGGCGTCATTGGTAGAGATTGCTACCGCAGTTGCTGAACTTAAAAATGATTTAGCACTTGCCTTAGAAGAAGCGTATTGATCGACATAGCTGGAATTGCTCTTATAATTGCTATAGCTATAGCTATACCAACCACCAACAACACTGGGAGATTGCTTCGCAGCTTCCAAATGGCTCAGGTCAGAAATAATCATTCGATGTCTCCTTTCCAGATTGAGAGTTTGGTTTACTTTTTGAGTAACCGAGTTAGAAAGCCTATTGTCGATAGACTTCCAGAGAGGTTTACCCCGATAAATGCTCAATATTTAGAGCATTATTTAACAGCAACCGCCACGTTTAAAAATTTAGTTGGGTAACGGTGGCTACATTTGTAGAAATTGCTACGGCTGTTGCTGGACCAAATACTGATTTAGCCGTTGCTTTGGAAGAAGCGTATTGATTGAGATAGCTGGAATTGCTCTTATATTTGCTGTAGCTGGAGTAGCTATAGCCAGCACCAACAAGACTGGGAGATTGGTCGGCAACTTCCAAATGGCTTAGGTCAGAAATAATCATTAAATGTTTCCTTTGCAATTCAGTTTTTTTCTGAAACAACCTTGTTTGGTTGATATAAACAATATAAACAGTATGGTTAAGGTCGTGTTGCCATTTTGGCATTTTTTCTCGATGATTTAAAAAATAGTGCGAGAGCAGTTTTTTGGCAATTGTAAAAGAGAAACCTGCCCCATTCTTTAGTAAAGATGAACGCGGCAGGATTTTTACGACTGGTCAAAAAATCAACTTCAATCCTGAAGAGCAGATTTTTTTGTTATTTAAATTCCCGAAAAATTGAGTTTATTTTTTGAGTTTTTATGACTAACCAGGGGTCGAAATGACCCCCGCTTCCCCGTACTTGTGGCTCAGCGATCGCTTCTAGATAACCAAGGTCTTTAATTGTGCTTAAGCACTTGTGTGACTCTAGGCTCTCTGACCCGATTGCAGCCCTTTGATTATCTGTATTTAAAGTATCTGTTTTACAGTTGGTGTGTCTGCCAACTTGGCAGTTTTCTTTGAGCAATCGGTTGTATGTTCGGTAGGGGATGTAGTGTAGGGGATTGTAACCAGCAAACCGCAATAGTAAAACGCAAGCCCAAGAATACTTTCCTTCCATGATGGCTTCAACAACTTGATTAAACTGTTCGGAATTCATGGTTTTGTCAAGTTTAGGATTAGAACAGGGAATGTGATAAGCCATAACAATTGCCCTTGGATAAATTTGGTTTTACAAATTGATGCCGCCTTTTTGCATCTGGCGGATGGGATCTAACAGAATGTCGGCAATCCGGCGTCGGCGGATGATAATCTCCGCAGAGGCAGTTTGACCGGCTTTAAATTTGATGTTTTGACGATCTGCATTGATATAGTTACGATCCAGCGCTACTTCAATTCGATAGACTTCTCCCAGTCGCTCATCGGGTTTCGCATCGGGAGAGACGGATTGTATCTTCCCGGAAACGATGCCGTACTCTTGATAGGGGTAAGCGTCGAATTTGATTTTTACTGGCATTCCCGTCTTCACAAAGCCCGCTTCTTGATTGGGTAAACTGGCTACGAGAATCATGGGTGCTTTGTGGGGAGCGATTTCGGCAACAGTTTGGCTGGGTTGAACCACTTCGCCAACGTTGCGGACTTTCAGAGACGACACCACTCCATCAACGGCAGCAGTCAGAAACCGTTGTTTGAGCTTTGCTTTAGCAGCGTTCAGCAGATTTTGAGTTTCAGCAATTTGGGCTTTAAGCTGAGTCATTTCAACTTCTAATTCCTGAATTTGCTGCTGTGTTTCTATCTGAGTTTTGCGCTCTTGAGCTTGTTTTTGAGCGAGTTCTGCGTGGAGTTGCTGTGCTTGTGCGAGCGTCTGCTTTAAATCGCCTTGACTTGAAGCGATCGCGCGATCGCCATCGCGCAGAGCTTGCTGAGCCTCAAACAGTCGGTCTTTGAGAGTTGTGTCCTCTTCTAGTTGAGTTTTGGTGATGGCACTTTGGCGATCGCGCATCATTTGCTCGGCATCCAGCAAATATTTCTTGGAGATCGCCCCCTCTTTGACCAGCGGTTTTACCCTCTCGACTTCCTCTACCGCCGCCGCTACATCAGCTTTTAGTTTCTTGTGCAGTTCTGCCGTCGTCGCCGACAGGGGTTTTAGTGTTTCGAGTCTTTCTTGATTCGCCGTCTTTGCCGTTTGAAGTTGAGCGATTTGTTCGCGGGTAGCAGATCCTTTGGCATTGACTTCGGAGATCGCAGCAAAAGCAGCTTGAGTGTCTGAAGAAGCGATCGCTGTCTGGGTTTTCACTTCCAGATGCGTTTTCTCTAGAAGCGCTTGTTTCTGAATAAGTTGCATTTGATTCGTTGCCAGCATTTGCTGCAAACGCTCTACTTCACCTGCCGCAATTTGGGTATCCAGTTCCACTAACACTTGACCGGCTTTTACCGCTTGACCTTCTTTGACGGCAATGTTGGCAACCTTCCCCATTTCCACTGGGTCAATCTTATAGACGGCTCCTTTGGGCATTAACCGTCCTTGAGCGTGACCCACTTCGTCAATTTGCCCAAAGGTAGCCCAAGCCCCAAAAGCCAGACAGAAAGCCATTCCGCCCAATATCAGCTGACGAGGAAGCGTGGAAGGTGGCTGGTCAAGCACCGTCTGTAACGAGGTAGACCATTGGTTGGTTCGAGTCTCTGGAGAAGTGGCAGACGCGAAATGAACTTGAGAATTGCTAGCTGTTTCAGTCGAGGTGGGCTGTACGCTCATTTCGATAGAGCCAGTCGCACCCCCATAAATCTCAGCAAAAGAGCGATCGCACTGACGCTGAATCTTTCCAGGATGAGTACCCGACTCGCCTTGAGTCGGAGTACGGGATAATATCCCCTGGCTATCGAATGAATTCTGGTTGCTACCTGTATAGCCTGAGCCAAAAGGCTCAACGGGTGGAGTTAAGGGTAGGTTTGAGGCCGTTGATGCAGAAATCGATCTGATTGGTTTTTGCATGGCTGTGGCCCAGAATGAGCAAGTTCAAAGTTTGAGATTGAGGATGGCTCTCGTTGCTTGGATTTAACGAGCGGTGCCATTTTTAGCCGGTTTCAGCAACATTTTGGTTTGGCTTTTCATCGTTACCAATTTTTCCACAGGAACTCCCTTTTTATCCTAATTTCTGCTGCTTGGAAAGTCTGCCAAATTGGCATATTTTTTGCCAAATTTTCTGAATTAGCTGCTAATTCACCGAGGACTGGAATTGATGATTGCAATGCTACTGAACAAATGGTCGTGGAAGAGGAATTTGGCAGAACAAGAATCTTTAACATCGTAACGGTTGTAATTTGCTCCACATTCCTGCCAACGGATGAAACCAATTTCAAGTAAAACTGTAATAATTCATACAAGTTGGCTCGGTTTAGAACATTTGGAGTTAAAGATCCAGTTGTTGCTGCGCTAGATGGTAATAAAGACCTTGAAGCGAAATCAGTTCATCATGAGTACCGCGCTCAATTAGAATGCCTCGATCTAAGACCAGGATGCAGTCAGCGTGTCGGACCGTTGAGAGTCGGTGGGCAATGATAAAAATTGTGCGATTTCGGCTAATTCGAGCTAAATTTTGCTGGAATCGCCGCTCGGAGTCAGTATCTAGAGAGCTGGTAGCTTCATCTAAAATCATAATTTGAGGATTTCCCAAAAGCGCTCGAGCGATCGCAATTCGTTGTCTCTGTCCGCCAGAGAAATTTGCACCTCGTTCTCCCACTTTTGTGTGATATCCCAACGGCATATCTTGAATAAAAGCATGAGCTTCTGCAAGTTTTGCCACTTCAACAACTTGCTCTAAGGTAAAGTCATCCGAGTAGAGCGTAATGTTTTCTAAAATGGTTCCGGAAAACAAAAAACACTCCTGCGGTACCACCCCCAACTGACTCCGCAAGGAGGAGGGAGAAACATGGCGGGTATCGTGACCATCGACACAAATTCGACCGCTGGTTGGCTGATATAAACCCTGGAGCAAATTGACCAACGTACTCTTTCCAGAACCGCTGCGCCCTACAATTGCCACCGTTTGCCCAGATGTCACTTCAAAAGATAGATTCTGAAGCGTATTGCGCTCTTGATCTGGAGAGTAGCGGAAGGTAACATTCTCCAATTTCACCTCGCCGCGCAACTGAGGCAACACCAGCAAAGGTTTTTGAGGACTTTCTTCAGGTTGCGCTGAAAAGACATCATTCAGCCGTTCCACAGATACCATGACTTCTTGCAGTTCATCCCAAAGGTTCACCAGTTGCAGCACCGGATTGATGACACTGCCAATCATCATATTGAACGCCACAAACTGACCGATCGTGAGCCGATCCTGAATCACCAGCGTCGCCCCGTACCAAAGCAATGCTGTAGTACCCAAGGTATTAATTAAGCCGCCGGTAACTTGCAAGCCGTTTGCCAGTTTTTGACCCTGAAATTGAGCATTTAGGGTGCTGGTTAAGCGGTCTTCCCAACGCCAGCGCAACTGTCGTTCTGCTGCTGCCGCTTTCACCGTGGCGATGCCGGTCATCATTTCCACGAGTGAGGAATTTTGTCCCGCTTCCTCGTTAAAGATTTTCCGCGACACCCCTCTGAGAAATGGACTCGCCACGACGGTCAAAATAACAATCGGGGGAATTAGCGCCACCACTACTAAGGTGAGACGCCAGTTGTAATAAGCCATTAGCCCCAAATAGACGATTGCCATTGAGGCGTCTAACCAAGCTGTAACCGCTTGGCGAGTTAGAAACATCTGGATTTTCTGGTTTTCCTGAACGCGCGTGATAATGTCCCCGACATGGCGCGATTCAAAAAAGGCAAGGGGTAAGGTCAAGGTGTGGCTGATAAAGCCGCCGATCAGGGTGAGGTCTAATCGGTTGCCAAAATAATCCAGCAGGTATTGTCGAATTCCCGTGACGCAGACGCGCCAAACGCCAAATAGTAGCAGACCAAGGCTGAAGACATGCAGGGCGATCGCGCTTTTGTGAACAACCACCCGGTCGAGAATAATCTGGGTAAACAGGGGGGTAATCAGACCAAAAATCTGGATCAGCAGAGACGCTAGAATAATTTGTCCGATCAGGGAACGGTAAGGCCAAAGCAAACCCCAAAAGCGATTGAGAGAATTTTTTTCCGTTGGGGTGGCATGCAATGCTGGCGTCGGATCGAGCAGCAGGGCGTATCCCGTCCAACTCGCCAGAAATTCCGCCTGGGAAAGCGATCGCCTACCAACAGCAGGATCGGCAATCAAGATGCGATCGCCCTTGACTAGGTAAACCACCACATAGTGATCGCCCTGCCAGTGAGCAATCCAGGGGTTTTTCCCCTCGACTAGGCGATTTAAACTTGCCCGCACGGGTTGGGCGTGAAATCCGACCTTTTCTGCCGCTGCGCCTAAGTTCTTCAGGGAGGCACCGGCACGCCCCACGCCAGCAAGATTCCGTAAGGAAGTGATGCTAAATCGTTTCCCCCAATATTGCCCTATCATTGCCAAGCAGGCGGCACCGCAGTCAGAAGAGCTTTGCTGCTCAATTAAGGGATAGCGTTGCCAAAACCATCGACCCGGACGCTTGACGGGTTTGGGAAAAGCAATCGGAGGCGATTCAGGGGGCTGGATATTTGCCTGCACCTCTGACTGAATTTGTGGCGACTGAATTTGTGGCGGTCGATTGCCATTCCAAGACGCTGGTGGAGACAGGTTCTTTGGCTGATGCCGCAATTTCCCTTTCTCCGTAGATTCACGGTGCCCGTTTTCAAGCGATCGCTCGGCAACTGCTTCTGACTGCTCTGAGAAAGTTGCTGCTATTGGCGCAATTGCTCGTGCTGCCTCAAAGTGTTGCTCAGGCAACTGATAAACGACTAAATCGGTCTGGGCAATCCAACTGCTCGGTGTGGGATGAGGATACCCCCAACTTTGTCCGATAGCGGGGGGTATATCTGCGTCTTGTCGGCTTTCAATTTGACCTCTGCATAACCAAAAGCGACCCGCCTCGGAGGGTGTGGATTCAATCAAAGATGCTCCCGCTTCGATCCGCGTTTCTACTAGGTAGGGCAACAGTTGTCGTAGCGTATGGCTGCTCAAGCGCCGCCAGTCTGTAGAGGTTTTGAAGAAAATCAGACATTGCCGCCAAATTGCCTGCTGTTGCAGGTAGTCTTGCAGATTCGGGAGCCGCTCTAACCAAGGCTGAAGGTCTGCAATTGAAATCCGAGCCACAATTCCGGCACTGGCAGCGATCGCGCTCGTCAGCTCGCAATGATTGCTAAATACCTTTTCTGCCCCAAAACTTTCTCCCGATTCCACCACCAGAGCGGGAACTTCCTTACCCTGTGCTGCGTCTAAGGCTAGTAGCCGCACCCGGCCTTCACAAACTAGGTAAAAATCCCCCTGATTTTGTTCATCACGAACTGAATTTCCTGAGGCAGTGGCGGCACTATAGTTGACAAGGCGATCGCCCAGTTGAAAATCGCAAAGTTCAAATGCTCCCTCGAAGTCGGAAGCAAAGCTCGTATCTGATTGGGACAGCCTCAAGAGATTGAGGATATCGGGAAGGCTAGAGTAAGCGTTTTGTATGTCCTGAAGCGGAGGATGACCCTGTACCAGCATCCGATTCATCAGTGAGCCTCTTAGCTTTCAAGGTTTGTGATTGGCTCAATATGCGTTTCCGGTAGGTATCGCAGTAGTAACCGCTAGAATCCTTAGCCAGAAAGCATCTTTTCGATAAATTTCCCGAAAACTATAAACAGCCTAAAGTTTTTAACTTTAGGTTTTTGTAAAAAAGCATTAAAGGGAAGTTAAGGCTGTTTCGCCGTTAACAATGTATATGTCTTAGTGAATTTACTGAGGATTTGTCAACCGAGGCGCTAACGAATCTCATAGCTTCCATACAACTTTACAGAATCTTTACAAAAAAATGATGGAAGCTTTATGAAATCGTCCGAGTTGTTTATCGTAACTTCACAATAAATATTCTTAATTCCGTAAATTCCGCACTGTCTTTCGCAATTGATATTTAAATTCGTTAGTGTAGCAGCAAATTCTATCAATCTGATATATTTCACAAACGGGGATGCTGCTCAATCCTTCTTGAATCAGACAAACTTAACCCCCAATCCCCCTACCAGGGAAGGGGGATAATTTCACTTTCGCCTTAGAGGATGCTGTTGGCTAATCGGGGAAAACGATCCCATTTAACATTACCGTAAGCTTCTCTTTGCCCCCCCATTGAGGGTAAAGTTGGGGGGAATCAAATGTGTAGCATCGTTAAGGAAAAATGGGATAACGAAAAGTATTGGGATACTGCCGTTAAAAGTGCGTTATCATGCCGTAGATTGCCCAAATTGCCATTGCTCGCAGGTAATGACTGGCGCGGAAAGTACCGGCGGCAGTAATCGCTTCCGGGGTTCGGAATTGCAACCCATTGTCATAAATTTGCTGCACCACAGCTTCCGTCATTTGGAAGGCTTCCTCTTTCATTCCCATCTGGATCATGAATGCTGCTAGCCCAAAGTTAATACCAGTCCAAACTTCCAGGGGATGAGTCGCGTCGGGGTTTGCTGGTGTACCGTCGGGTTTGACGCCATTAACGGCACCGATAAAGGTTTCAGGCTGGGAGGACGGGAGGTGCCGATTGAAATTCAAAAAACAAGAATTATAGACAGTTTTTAAGGCAGATTCGGCACACTCAAGCGGCACGAGATCGGGTAATTTTAATAAACGAGTGTAGAACTGACCGCATAGCTGATCTGCCATCACGATATCAGAGCCGCTTTCGCTATCGAGTCGGTAGTATTGACCGTTCCAGAGTTTTTCTTGATACACCTGCCGGGATTGTTTTAGCCAGGTTTGATATTCGGTAATTGATAATTGGTAATCCGGGGAATTTTCTTCGGAATTAAACTCAGACTTGTGTAATATTTCACCAATCGCGATCGCTGCCTCTAGTGCCGCAATCCACAAGCCGCCGCAGTAGGCGCTAACCCCTTGCAATTTCCAATCATCAAATGTTTGATCGGGCGCACCCGAATTTTCGGGAATTCCATCCCCATCGATATCAAATTGCTTGACATAAGCAAGCGTCTTCACAATCGGCACCCAACACTCGCGCAAAAATTCGATATCTGTGGAACCCGTTAAGACAAAATCTCGATAAACCTGCAACACAAAGTCACAAGGTAAATCTTTCCACAGGTTGCAATCTTGATAGCTGGTGTAGTTCGTTTTCTCCCACGGATGCTCGTTGGGGGCACCCAAATCGTGGGGCGTCGCATCGGCGGCTTTGCGAATGGCTGAGGCTTGGTTATAGCCGATAATTCGGGGCGTCTCGTCGTGGGTGGAAATCGCCCGTGCATAAGCTTCTAGCACCGCTTTGTCCAGTTTAGGCCAGAGCATCATCAAAGCAAATGAGCCGTAAAGTCGCACATCTAAGCTTTCGTACCAGCGATAATCCAAGCACTCTAGGACGCCAAATTGCCCCACGGGGTCATCTTCCGAAGCCGCCGTCCAGAGGGTGCCGCCGTCGCAAAGTAAGTACAGCTCATTAAACAGCGCCATTTTAAACCAATTGGGCAAATCTTGACGCTGCAAAATCGGCTGTTGCCACTCCCGAATCGCATCCTTCCACATATCATCTTGCTTGAGAGCGGTGCGAACCATCGACCAAGCATTTTTGCCATTGCGACCAAAGAAATCAGTGTAGCGGCGGTAGTATTGAGTACCCAGATTTGGTTGCTGGGTACTCTGCGAAAAGTCCATTACTGGAAAATCCCAGCAGACGATGAAGGGAATTTGGCGAGTTCTCCCAGGTTTCAAAGTAAACCGGACAGCGATCGCGCAACCGATTTGTTCTCCCGGTGCTGCCGGAGTTTCATCTTCTCGATCTGGCAACGAGCCATTACAAGCGAATAAATCCCAAATATCTGAGCCATCCCCGATCGGGTTCCAACGACCGTGATAGAAGACTTCTAAACTAGGATTCGTGACAGTTGCGATCGCCCACTGTCCTTCCCCCTCTCCGATTTCATCGTGCAGTCTCACCCGATCTAGCAGACATCCCACTCGGTGGAAGTCCACAATCCACTGATTTAAATTTCCGGTACTATCCCCCCAGCGCGGCTGGTACTCGTAAACCGGACTGCCATCATCCCGCACCCGCACTTCTGGAGATTGAATCGCATTCGTAAACCAACCCACGACATTCTGCCACGTCAGCATGATGCTAATCGTAATCGGCTTATCCGTGGGATTGTGGGCAGTCCAGTGAAAGATTGCTGTTGGGTAAGAGCTTTCTTGATAGTTACCCGCCCAAATGGGGGAGAATTGCTCGCACGTCAACTGAGACTGAAACACCCCTTCATAGACAAACCAGCTGCGGGGATACAGCGCATGATAGGTTCCCGAAGAATTTCCGACCGACTCCGGACTCCCGGCTCCCGACTCACGACTCCTCCCTTCCTTTGGATACCACAACCACCGGGATAAAGTCCCATCATCAGGCGGTTCTGTACAAAGCGCATAAGCTTGCGCGGGGGAGTCTTCTGGCTGCTCGAAGACGCTGAACTGACAAGCAGGCAGGCTTCGGAAGACGTGTTCTCCGCCATCCAAATGCCACAAGTTAAAGTCGCCACGCGAAGAACGACCGATGCATCCGGCTCCAAAGCCACCCAAGGGCATCCCGTGCCAAGGGCCATCGTCGAGATTACTAGGGTAGCGAACCGTGTGGGGTTTGTCCCAGCCGAGACCAATGGGACGACTCCAAGTGCAATCGGGGATTTCGGGGCGAGGGCGTTGATAGATCATGCCTTGATTTTACGGTCTTTCGTTCCTACGATTACCCAAATTTTGTCAGTTCTTTTCTAGCTTCCCGATAAATTGGGGAGTTAAGAAGTCTATATACTGCAAACAAAAAACAAAATATATTAGCATTACACATTACGTAGTATTACTTAATTGTGAAAACTTTTCTTGTTGATTTCTCCTGAAAAATACGTAACTTAATCTATATTTTACAGGCATCTCTTTATAACCATCTGTATGACTAAATATTAAGAAATTGCACTACAATCTTAAATTTTTAATTATTTTTTTACCTCTAAAAAAATGACAAACTTCACTAAACTTTTATAGATTCTTTATCATTTCCGATGCTTATTTTTATGTCCAAAGGGGGATGATAAAAAAATATTCAATCTGAACACAAGAGTATTACATGGAAGTTATCTCTCAGAAAACTGATTCATCAGCGAATCCACAGCCAGAGTTAGTTCAAAAAAAAGCTGACGAACTTCTCAAACGATACGCAACCGGACAAAGAACCTTTAGTAAGGTAACAATGCAGGCAGGCAAGCTATGTATTTCTACATTTAACTTGATGGGAGCCAATTTAAGAACTGCTTGTCTAAGCGGAATTGTCCTAGTTGGCGCTAACCTAAGTCAAGCTGATTTGGCTGCAATCGACTTAAGACGCTCGGATCTCAGTAAAGCCAATTTAACTGGCGCGAACTTATGGAAAGCAGACCTCAGTGGGACGAACCTTAGTTATGCAAATTTAAGTGAAGCTTTTTTAGGAGGAGCTAACTTGAATGGAGTGAATCTATATGGAGCTAATTTGAGTCGAACCAATCTCAGAGGAGCCGATTTGTTGGAAGTTGACTTGAGCGGAGCCATTCTGACTCAGGCAATTATGCCCGATGGCAGTATCCATGAGTGAAAAGGATTGGGAACATCTTAAGGGATGTCCAGAACCAAAGCAGAATATCGCCCAACGCAAAGAGGGCGCGGCGTTTGTCTAAGGCATCCCTTGACTGAATCAACGCGCGATCGCGTTCCATCTACTCTCCATGTATATGTAAAATATCTTAGGTCTACCTACTTTGCTTTCCAATAGCTGTGCGTTGACCGTTGTTGATTAATTAGAGTGTATTTGTAAAATGGGTCTTAAAATCGTCGAGAATTTTGACAGTAGTTTTGCGCTTGCGCCAGAAGCGAAAGAAGCTCTGTTCAGTTTATTAACAGGTGAAGCTTTTCTCACCCAAATTAACGAACAGACAAACTGGGAAGCAGTTGAGTTTACAGAATTACTTTTTCAACCTGTTCCTTACAGCACTGCAACTCCCAAAGGAATGCCAGCAGAATTTGAAACATATAAAGAATCTGACGATCATATTATCATCAACGTGCCGCCGAACTTTATGTTCAAAGCAAAAATATTTAAACCGTCTCGTCTTTGTGCCATTTATAGAAAGGCGCAGTTAAATTAAGATAGGCTAGGTGGTTGAAACCGCAGCTATACACACAAAACCTGCCTTCTCTGGTTTAAAATTTATGATTTTTCGTTAGTCCGCTTGGCGCGGACTTATTTTGTTTAGCCGCGATTTCCAATTTCCAGGGCTAGTAAGTTGACAATGAGCGCTTCTCCATAAGTCGTCAAAGCGAGATACCCGACTTCTTCAAGAAGTCGGGTATCTGAATTCTTAGCATCTTACAAGGCAATTGTTTCAAGCTTGTGCAGCGTTTATTTAAAAGGACTCCAAAAATAAAAAATAGAATTTTTAAAATAGCTAAAAATAATCCAGAAGGTAAATAGACAAAAATATTTATCTATCATAAGGTCATAAAGTGAAAACAGTTTTATCAAGTTAGTCTGAGGACTCAGCTAACAGTCCTATGTTAAAAGTGTTAAAAGTCACGCGCTCTCAACTGCAACGTTATGGTATCGCGGCTTTGTCAGTCACCTTAACGCTGCTGCTGCTGCTGCTATTGCCGCCGACTAAAACATCCATTTCACCGTTGTTTTTTGCCGCCGTGACGTTCAGTGCCTGGTATGGCGGACTGGGGCCAGGGATAGTGGCTACGATAGTGGCTGTTTTAGCTAACAACTATTTCTTCGTACCTCCGATCTATCAGCTAGCAATCAGCCGTGAGACGGACGTTCTCCAGCTAGTCATATTTAGCTTAGTCGCACTGCTGATTAGTTCGTTAAATGCAGAATTACTGGCTGCGAAGCAACGAAGTGAGGCAAGCTTATCAAAACTAGAAGTAAGCTACCGTCGCCTGATTGATACAGCTCACGAAGGCATCTGGTTGATTACCCCAAACTTGCGGACAGATTACGCGAATCAGCGGTTAGCTGAGATGTTGGGTTACAGCGTCCAAGAGATGGGCGATCGCTTTGTTTTTGACTTCATCAATCGAGAGGAACGCATCGAGGCAGAGCAACACATTGAGCGAAGTAAACAGGGAATTCGAGAGCAATTTGACTTTCGGCTTCGCCGTAAAAATGGCGAAGACCTTTGGGCAATCCTCTCCACAAACCCGATTCTCAATCGGCAAGGTGAGTTTATCGGGGTGCTGACAATGCTGACCGACATTACCAAGCGCAAACAAACCGAGAAGGCACTCCAAGAGAGCGAGAGGCGCTTCCGACGACTGGTTGAGGCGAATATTTTTGGTGTCACCTTCGCCAACTTTACCGGAAAAATCAACTACGCCAACGACGCTTTCCTGAAATTAGTCGGATATGAGCGGGAGGATTTGGTTTCGGGTCGGCTTTCCTGGGAACAGATAACACCGCCGGAATATCTGCATTTAGATGCACAGGCAGCCGAAGAACTCAAGAAAAATGGTGTCTGTACCCCATTTGAAAAAGAATATATCCGTAAAGACGGGAGCCGGGTTCCCATTCTTATTGGTGGTGCCCTGTTACAGGAACCTTACGACCAGCAACAAGAAGGGATGGCCTTCTTGATAGACTTAAGCGATCGCAAGCGAGCAGAGGAAGCGCTGCAACTGAGATCGCAAGCACTCCAGAATCAGCAGCAATGGTTAGAAGACGTGCTGAATCTGATGCCATCTCCTTTGCTGTTTGTTGAGCCAGGAACGGGTCGAGTCCTGTTTTCCAACCGAGCCGCTGACGAGTTGGCAGGAGGCGAATTTCCCAAAGATAAACCAGCCGAAGAGTACCACACCGTTTACTATTGCACGGATGCGACGGGAGCGCAGATTCCCAACGAGCAAATGCCAGGAGTACGAGTAGCACGCGGCGAACGGCTCAACGGGTTTGAGATGAACTGGCACACGCCAGGAGGAATCCGTTCCCTGATTGTCTTTGCGGATACCCTGGCACCGATGCACGGTCATTCCTCGGTCTGTGTCGTGATGTTCCAAGACATTAGCAAACGCAAGCAAGCAGAAGCAGCTCTGCGCCAGAGTCAGGAGCGGTATTCTACCTTAGCGAGAGTTTCACGGGTGGGAATCTTTCATACAGACAGTCGGGGGAAGTGTTTGTATACCAACGAACGCTGGTGCGAACTGACCGGAATCACTCCAGAAGCCGCATTGGGAGAAGGTTGGGAAACTGCCCTTCATCCGGAGGATCGCCAACGCATCTTTGAATGGTATCAAGCCGCGCAGGGAAATCGGCTGTTCCAATCAGAGTATCGATATCAGCATTCTGATGGTTCGGTGACTTGGGTATTAGGTCAAGCGGCTCCTGAAATTGGAGAAAACGGTGAGACGATCGGTTACGTTGGGACTGTCACCGATATTAGCGATCGCAAACAAATAGAAATCGCACTGCAAGAAAGCGAAATGCGACTGCGGCGCATCGTTGACTCAAATATCATTGGCATCTTTTTCGGCGATCTGAGCGGCAAAATTACCGAAGCCAACGATGCCTTCCTGCAAATCGTCGGCTATACGCGGGAGGATTTACAAGCTGGTGAAATTGCTTGGAATCTGATGACTCCACCAGAATACGTCGAGCGGACTCAGCAGGCGGTTAACGAACTCAGAGAACAGGGAGTTTGCGTTCCCTTTGAAAAAGAATTGATCCGTAAAGATGGCAGCCGCGTCTTTGTACTGGTGGGGACTGCTTTGTTTGAGGGATCTCTACAAGAGCAGGGTGTCTGCTACGTCCTCGATCTGAGTGAACGCAAGCGAGCCGAAGAAGAACGCGATCGCCTCTTCAAGCTGGAACAGGCAGCACGCGCTCAAGCGGAGTCAGCCAACCGGATGAAAGATGAATTTCTTGCTGTCCTCTCCCATGAGGTGAGAACGCCTCTCAATCCAATCCTGGGTTGGGCAAAACTCCTCCGCAGCCGCAAGTTTGATGAAAAAACCACCGCCCGCGCCCTAGAAACGATTGAGCGCAATGCCGAATTACAGTCGCGGCTGATCGAGGATTTGCTAGATATTTCGCGGATTCTGCAAGGCAAACTGAGTTTAAATATCGCCCCGGTTAACTTGGTGGCAACGATTGAGGAGGCGATGGAAACGGTGCGTCTAGCAGCTGAAGCGAAGTCGATTCAAATTCACTCAGCGATCGCTCCCAATCTGGGTAAGGTATTGGGGGATGCCAATCGCTTACAGCAAGTCGTCTGGAATCTGCTCTCCAACGCTGTTAAATTTACACCGATAGGAGGACAGGTAAAAATTCAACTTTCACAAGTCCCAAGTCCAGAGAATTCTGAATTCATTGAATCAAAATTCAATCAAAATTCCTATGCCCAAATCCAAGTAAGAGACATGGGGAGGGGAATTCACCCAGACTTTTTGCCCTTCGTCTTTGATTCCTTTCGTCAAGCTGATAGCCAAACGACACGGGTATCCGGGGGATTGGGGTTAGGACTGGCAATTGTCCACCACCTCGTAGAACTTCATGGGGGTACTGTTACAGCTGCAAGTCCGGGAGAAGGGCAAGGGGCAACCTTCACTGTGACGCTACCCCTAATGACAACTGCGCCTCAGACGAGTCAGGACAATCCGTTACTTGATAATTCTCCAAATTTGGAAGGGGTAAAGCTACTGGTTGTCGATGATGAGGTGGATACGCGGGAGTTAATCGTCTTCATTCTCGAAGAGTGTGGCGCACAGGTACGCGCTGTGGCATCGGCGGCTGAGGCGCTGGAGGCGCTAGCTCAGATGCAGCCGGATTTGCTGTTGAGCGATATTGGAATGCCTGAAATGGATGGCTATATGCTGATTCGTCAAATCAGAGCCAAGAGTGCAGAGCAAGGGGGAGAGATTCCCGCGATCGCCCTAACCGCTTATGCTGGCGAAACTGACAATCAGCAAATACTCAAAGCAGGCTTCCAGAGACACCTCACCAAGCCAATCGAGCCAGACGAATTAGCGGTAGCGATCGCTAGCCTAATGAGCAGCATCAGTTCCTGAAGCTACCCTTCCCGAAAGAATTGATGTTAGCTCAGTTGCACTAATTTAGTGCCGCATTTAGAACAGAACTTTGAGTTCGCTGGGTTCTGATTTCCACAGTTAGTACAGAAAACGTGAGTACGAGTCTCTAGAGCCGGAGAATGATTTGACGCGACTCCAATTGGCTGAGTTGCAACAGGAGAATCAACAGGTTGAGTACCCGGTGAATAAAGCTTGTAAACTTCAATCATCTCCTGAATGACTCTTGCTTCGCGCTTGTAATTTAGGCTATCGGTTGCGCCTTCTTTTTCTAGTTCGACGGCACGCCGATCCAGATATGTCTTAAGTTGGTGATACAGCGCTTGTTTTTTCTGCACCGTGTCAGCTTGGGTTAATTTTGCCGTCACCTGACGCTGAATTTCTTCTTGATCCGGGCGACACGCCAACACTTGCAGCACTTGCACCGCTTCTTCCCAACTAGAAGCGATATCAACGTTTTCCAAACCAATTACGGTTTGTCGGGTATAACGAATTACCTTTTCTTTGGTTAAGCGATTTTCTTCTATTCGCAAAACTTGTAACGCCCTTGCTTGTACAACGAGGCGGAAAATATCTGGATTTTCTGGAAAGATATCCCAAAACGGCGGTTCTTTTTGAATGTGAACGGGGATTGGAGGTTCTTTGCTTTCGCCTTTAAGTTGCGCCCGTTTTGCCTGAATGGATTGTCCTTTCCAATCTTGATAAGATTGCTGCAACTCCGGCATTCCCTCAATGCAACGCAGAGAGAAACCACCAATTTCTTGTACAAAGACAATCCGGTGACGTTCAGCTTCTCCCAGCGGTGTAATCCCTTCGTTACTGCCAACTCTCTCCCGCAGAATCGGGATGAGCTTAATTGCCGCTGGATCGCTGCTGTTGCGTCCGCCAACCAGGGCGACTTTGGCATTGAGGGCGGGGGTAAAGCCTGCATCTTGACGTTTGAGAACGGCGTCAGAGAGTAAAATCAGCGGCTTCGATTTGCTGTAAGCAGTGCCGATGCGGTTGCGGATTTCGGCTTCGTCGTTGTTGAAGACTTTGAATAAGCGATCGCCAGCTGCCAATTCCCGCTTCAATCGGCTACTTTCCGGCGCACTGATCACGACTAATTTAGCGCGCTCGCCAATAATTTCTTTAAAATCATTCTCCTGCACATCCGCTAAATTCGGCACATCAAATAGTCGCATCAACTCACCCGCCGCACGGTTACGCTTCCACAGCGGACTTGCTTCTGCGAGAACCTGTACTGACAAATTGCTACAAATCCCATCAATTCCCAACTCGTAGCGACTCTTAGAACCTTCGCTAGCACCCGCTTGTTGCTCAATTAAATCTCGATATAATTCATTGAGTTCTTCGCGGTTATAAAGCTTAATCCCATTCACAATCAAAGCATCAGCGCTATCCGCTTGTCGATCCGCTTTTTGCTGGAAATTATCGCGGGTTTGCTTCAATTTTTGATTTAAGCGTGCCAAACGGCGGTTTAATTCATCCAGATGTTCTAGCATTCTGGTAATGACTTCTAAACCTAGATATCTCGCTTGAGTTTGAATTGTCGCCACCAAGCTACCTTCTAAACCCGTTAGCGCTAACTCGCAGGATTTTTCCATATCTGCGTGCTTGGTAAGGGCAAACTTATTCTTAAACTCAGTAATATCTTGCAGCGCCTTTTCGTAATCTCTCTGTCGTTCGGTTTCCTTGGGTTGCCAAACTTTTTCTGATTCCCGGCGGAACTTTTCGGCGGCATTTTCAAAAATTTGGCGCACCGCCGTCACGAAAGCATCGGCAAATTTTGGCCCTCTCGTGCGATCCTCAATAATCCGATAAAACTCTTCGTCTAACGCTTTTCGTCCTTGTTGTACGATGCGGTTGCGGTTATCGTACATCTTTTGCAAGAAGTCACCGTGCAATCGCTCGTCCGGACTTAATTTCCGCAAATGATTGGCTTTATATTCTTCAACTTTTGGCTGGAGATAGTCTAAAAACTGGAGAATTTTGCCCTTTTCGGCACCAACAATGTTTACGCCTTGCTGGGTACATTGCAACTTATTATCCGTAGCAATTTCATTGCGGATAGAGTTTACCCAAGCGGAGATTTCGGTTATATATGACCTGTCACCAGCCGCAGCTAAATCTGCAATCAGTTCCCCTTCTGTAAGGCGCATCCGTTTCAGGTCACTTTGCACCATCTCTAACACATTCGGCGGCAACTGTACCGATTCATTCAGCCACCAGCAAATAAAATCAGCAGCAAGTCTATCTGATAAAGAAGTGCGAATTTGAGCTATCGGAATTTCTACCGTAGACAACCCAAAACTCATAAAATTCTTAGGATATCCGCGTCCACCAGGATCTGCTTGCGCCCAAGCTCCTTTAATATTATCTCGAATCGAACGTTTATACGGCGCAAAATCAGAGGTTAAATCAAGAAAGATATTTTGGCAAATCATCTCTCGAATTTGGTCGAGAGTAAATTCACTTTCCCCGTTTTTTGTTCCAACCAGATAAGTAAAATCAAAAGGCGCAGATTTACTGCGAATTTCATCCACTAAACCACTGCTAAATTGGGCAATATATTCTGTTCTATAATCAGAAAAATAGCTCAATTCCATCAAAGCAGCGTAACCGTTAGCGAGAACGCGATCGCCTACATTAATACTGGCGAAAGCTGTAGGCATCGGCACAATTGCCGTTATCATTGGACTCGCTTGTCCCCGCAACCAATGGCGAACGCAATAGCCGATATCAATCAGCATTCCGCTACCCGTACCACCGGATAGAGAACCTGTCACAAAGACATTTAAACTTGTTGTATCTACCTTAATGCCATAGCGATCGCGCATAAAGGTTTCGTGTCCTTTGACGGCATCGGCGGCTTCATTAAACCGTCTTTGAAGTTTGTGGTAATTGCAATAAAAAGCGAATCGCCCATAACTGCGAATTTGTCCGGCACCAACTTCAATTGCCCCAATATTCCGCTCTAATTCTGTGGGAAACCAACTCTCTATCCAGGGATAGTTTCCCATATCCGACATAATTTTCTTAACTTCACTGCCAGCTACACTTGCCCAATACTTTTCATTATCTTTGAAGGGAGAACCGGCGGCGGCAGGATTATTGACTTTGTACTCTCTATCTGTATCAATAATTAAAAAGCTGATTAGGGGGAAATTTTGCAGACTGCCATAAGTTTCTTCTACTAAGCGGCGCACTCGTGACAATACTTCATGTCCAGTGCCGCCGATACCCACTAATACAGTGGGAACCATGCTTTTTTCTTCTACTGCCATAATATTTTCTCCTAATAGCTATATTTTAGAATTTTTAACGTAAAGAAGCACAGAGGTAGGCAAAGGGAGAGCTTCTTCGCGTACCTTTGCGTAAACCTCGGCGTACCTTTGCGTTTTAAAAATCTTAACTAACATCTAACAACGATATCCAATAAATTAAATAGCTGCCAAACAATCAATGGTGTCAAAACGCTCCAAAATAGGGCATTACTTAAGGATAATTGACCAGAGAGGGAACGATCGAGACCGATTAAACCTTGAAGCAGCCACCGATCCAGGGGTAAAATTAACGTCCACATTAGAGCAATCCATATCGCCCCTAGCCCCAGAATAAGCCATTTAAGGTTACTGTTGAAACGAGTAAAAAATGTATCTGTGAAGAGCATTTCTAGATTATTTTGTTGACCAGACAGGTAAATCCCGCCAGTTGCTAAAGCTGCGGCTCGCAATTCTGGAGATCCTTCCCCTATAACAACTGTATTAATTCTAACTTTGCGATTCCTGGCATCGGTGATGATGGCTGGTGAGACATTAGCGTCGCCATCGGTAACTAACAGTAATTCTCGACAGCGTTTTTGTGGAATCGTGCTAAGTGCTTCCGTACCTTTTTGAATCGCTAAATTAATATCTGTCGTATTGTTCGCTACCAGTTGAGGTAAATCGGGATTTGCCAAAGCTTGAGTTAATTCAGCGTCCACTTGCTGACTGTCTGTTTTAAAATCACCCGTAAGCGATCGCACGACTCCCCCAAATCCCCAAACCTGTATCTGGTTTTTGTTTCTCAACTGCTGGGCGTTTTGTTGCAAATACGACCGCACCGCTGCGACTTCCTGATACATAACTGTACCTGGGGCGTTAAATTCCGTACTGTAAGTGCTGCTGCTGAGGTCGAGAGCGATCGCAACTGCTACTGACGGTCTACCTAATCCTAACAGCCAGACAAGTGCCGTCACGACGATACACGCTCCCAGCAACATCAACGGAATCTGGAATAACGGATACAACCACAAACCGCGACGAGAACGACTCACTTAAAACCCTGTTGTAAATTGGTCATCAGTCATGAGTCATTATCAATGACTCATGACAAGCAAAAACAAACTATAAACTACAGTCCTTTCACTACCAACTCCGGACTGCAATCAACCCAAAAACTCCTCTCTCCTCTCTCTCCTCCCTTCCCTCTGCGTCCTCTGCGCCTAAAGCGCTAACGCGCATGGCTTCGCTAAGGCGGTTCGTTCTCTTCTAAATCGGGTTAAATTCATACTTAGATCCCGGCGGGCCATTAGAACCAGGCGCGGCTTGCACAAGCGGAACTTCATTGAGAACATTAAAATCGGTAGCAGTGCCGCTAATGGGCACTCCTTGATTCAGCAGTTGAGATACGCCTGACCGAGAAGGATTTTGGCTAAAAGCAGACGTTAAAGCTTTCGTCGCATCATAAGCGGTAGCGGTGCGCCAACTGACACGTCCTTTCCAAATCGTGGCAGCTTGGTTAGCGAAGGGATCGTTCGGTTGAGAACTCCAGGGAACTGCCAGCACAATCCCTTTAATCGCGTCGCCGCCAGAGGTGAGAATTGTTGGGTTATACAGTTCATCTCCGCCAATTAACTGTAACCCCTGCGTCCCAGTGGGATTCGCTTTCGCAATCGCAACGGCTTGATCGACTTTATTCTTACTGAGTGCCAAGAAACCAATTTTCGCCCCCGCCCCAGTTGCATTCTGAATTTCAGTAGCAGCATTGAAATTGGCACCCGTAACATCTACTTCTTTCACGACTTTGCCGTTTACTTTAGATAAGGCAGTAGTGAACTGCTGCTTTAATTGCTGACTGTAAGGACTATCGGCGTTGTAAAAAACCACCACAGACGGCGCGGAGGACTTTGCAGCGGTATATTTTGCTAAGGTGGTGCCGACGGTTTGCAGATAAGTACCTAGCAACTCATTGGCTTTTTTGGCGAGGGGGATGGTTTGCAAGGTGGACTGACCGCCAGAACCGGAAGTAATGCTGGTACTGATGGGAGAAAGGACGGTTAACCCAGCTTGTTCGTACATCGCGATCGCTTGCTGAGAGCCATTATCTACCCCATGTCCCAAAACGCCTAAAATATTCGGTGACTTGGTAAGGTCTTGCGCCAAGGAAACCGCTTTTACCGGGTCAACATCGTTGACAATCACGACTTCTAATAAGCGTCCGGGTGTCGCCGGAGACTGGTTAAACTCGTCTTGCGCTTGTCCCACACCCCGCAGAACTTCCTTCGCTGTGTCCGGACTAGGGGTGATGGGAACCACGACTGCCATTGTCAGCGGATTTCCGGCTTTTTTGGCTTTGGCGTTATTCAGGTAAATCTTGCTTTCGGGATCGTTGGGGTTGACGCTAACCGCTTGTTGATATTGCGCGATCGCTTCCTCCCAATTTTTCTGGGCAAACGCGACTGCGGCGGCTGTTTTTTGGGAATTTGTTGCATCCTTTAACAGGATTTTCTCGCCTTGACTGATCAACTCGGCATTATCAGCGGTATCGCTTGCGATCGCTTGCGGATCGGCAGTTTCCGTGGGTGCATTGTCGCTAGCGGTGGGAGATTGAGTCTCAGGAGACGCCACGATTGCCGGTTGTTTATTCCCCTGTGTCAGTTTATACAACCCAAATCCCCCCGCCAGAGCCGCCAGAATCCCCAGCAGAATCAGGATTGGCAGCAGAAGTGAAGGCTTAGAACCGGGCGGCTTAGAGATGACCGTTTTCTGGCTTTTCTGAGGACTCATTGCCTCTCTAGGCAAGCCACAAACAATACAGTCTGGCCCGTGATTTTCCTGGGGTGGATGGGCTTCATTGCTTGGGTACTGTTGATTGTTGTTTTTCGGTACACCATCACAGATCCATTTGCCTTGCGTATTCAATTCTGCCAATCTCCCTGGTAGCCATACTTACTATTTATTCTAATAATTCCAATCTTCTGCCGGATAGAGCAACTGTGTCATCCCCATTGGCATAAGGATTCATTCAGATTAAAAAAATTGATTATTATAGCTTAATCATTTAATTCTTGTTAGCGCGGCAACGTTCGCTGCTCCAGACGCTTTAAGATAGTGAAGGTGCATTATCCTTCACTAAGCTTGTGAAGCGTGAGCGCAGAAGTGTAGAGATAAGGTTAATTATTTTTTAGCGCTTTTTTGGCAGTAAGATGGCACCTAAAGGAAGAACCTCTGAGTTTAAGCCTAAATCTAAATTTAGGGATAAATTCAAGAGCAATATTTTTTCCGGAATTTGTTCGAGCCACCTCTGTGAGATTATCAAAAAGTCAAATAAATAACTCAAAAAATACCGATGACTTCTGAAAGCGATATTCCATCTCTTGCCAGCCTAGAATATATCCCTTACCTCGACGAAACCGGACATTTACCAGAGAAATTTCAGGGAAAAATTGGCGTATACGCAATATTCGATCGAGAGAAAGTGTTGCAACTGATCAACTATTCCCGCGATATCAATCTCAGTCTCAAGCAACATTTGGTACGTCAACACGAACGCTGCTATTGGCTAAAAGCACACACGAGCGATCGCCCGAACCGTACCCTGCTAGAAAGCATTCGGAATGCCTGGATTGAAGAAAATGGTGCCGTCCCTCCCGGTAATGGTTCCGAACAAGCTGCATGGAACGATCCGATTGATGCAAAACGAGCCATGACCGCTGAGGAACAAACTAAATTGACAAGTCCAGCGATGGATGAAGTCGGGCAAGGGAAGCTGTTAAAAAATGTAGCAAGGCGCGTTGAAGAAGAAATTTTTCAACAGCTCAAAACTCGTGGGGTTCAAGAGGAACTCCGCTTTAATCCAAAGTTAAAAGAAAGTGGCTTACTAGACCTAAAGTAAGGACGCCATAATCGCAAGTCTTCTACAATCCTTGCACCAAGCAACCCCGACCGCCCTAACATCCCATGAATCCACACCTGTTGAACAATCGCTATCGCATTATCCAGACGCTGGGAAGTGGTGGATTTGGTAACACCTTTCTGGCAGAAGATACTCATATGCCGTCACGGCGTCGCTGCGTAATTAAACAGCTCAAGCCAATGGCAAACAATCCCCAGATGTTCCAGATGGCGCAAGATCGATTCCAACGGGAAGCGGCTATTTTAGAGGCGATGGGTGAAGGTAGCGATCAAATTCCCAAGTTGTACGCCTACTTTTCGGAAGCTGGGCAGTTTCACCTGGTGCAGGAATTGATTGAAGGGCAAACCCTGACCAAAAAGGTGCAAACTCAGGGGTTAGTGCCTGAAAGTCAAGTTAAGGAGATACTTGTCAGTCTGCTGCCCGTCTTGGATTATATCCACAGCAAGGGCATCATTCACCGGGATATCAAACCGGACAATATTATTATCCGGCAACGGGATGGGAAGCCGGTATTGATTGATTTTGGTGCCGTTAAGGAAAGTATGGGTGCGGCGGTGCATCCAGGGAATGCTCCCGCCTCGATTGTAATTGGCACGCCGGGATTTATGCCGCCGGAACAGGGAGTCGGGCAACCCGTCTTCGCCAGCGACATATATAGTTTGGCGCTGACGGCGATTTATCTACTCACGGGGAAACTACCGCAAGATTTACCAACCGATCCGCGAACGGGGGAGATTTTGTGGCATCAGTCCGCAGCGAATGTTAGTCCGGGTTTTGTTGCTGTCTTGGATAAGGCGATTCAGTCGCATCCGCGCGATCGCTATTCCACTTCCAGAGAAATGCTCGATGCTTTACAATCGGGTGCAACTCCAACGGTGGCTTCTGCTGGGGGTGCTGGAGTGTCTAATATGGCAACCGTTGCAGTGTCTCCGGGTGGTGGCAGGAACGTTTCGCCTGCGCCTGTCAATTCGCCGCATACCCCTCAAAACCCTGCGCCTGTAGTTGGTCAAGGACGGCGATGGAATCCTCTGCTAATCGGCATTGTGGGTGCAATTGTTTTGGTGGGCGCTATTGTCGGTCTTACCCAACTTTTCAAGAATTTTGGGCAACCGTCTTCCGTCACGTCATCTTCCCCATCAACATCACAACCAACCACCAGAGACACAGAACGAACCCCTGAAAGAAATCGTCCCCTGGAGACATCGCCTGAACCATCACCTGAAAATTCTCCCACAAGACAGGACGAGGCGACGCCGCCAGTTATTGCTGAATCTCCTAGTCCAAGATCGGAACGTTCACCCGAACCAGAACGGGCGCGTACTACAGAACCCGTGCCCGTTCAATCTGCAACACCAGAACCAGCGCGATCGCCCGAACCCGCACGAACTCCAGAACCTGCACCCATACCCGAAAACAATAACCCAAATCCAAATCGTCCAGTTTCGAGCGTTCCTACATTTCCCGTCGGTACATCAAGAAGCACTATACAAGCATCCCTCGGCACTCCAAACATAGATGTGAGTGGCGCTTGGAGAACCCGCGCTGTCGTCTATAACTTAGTGCCAAATCAGATCGATCTTGGCTACTTATTCGATCGAAATTCCGGTCGTCTTCGCCAAACTGAAGCCTCCTTTTACCCAACAGTAGATCCTCAAGTCATGGAGACTACTTTGGATGGATTATTAAAAGGTGGAGCCGATAATTACATTAAAGATGGACTCCAAAAAGTGCAACAGCGTCGCTTGAGTTCTTACCGTTTTACTCAAGGCTCTTTAAAAGGCATGATTGTCCGGCAAGATTGTGATGTTATTTACATCAGTATTTGGGAAGCAGATATGCACGATTACAATGTGTCTGCTGCTAGGAAATGTTAGTATTTTTATCGTCCGCTTTGGGACAATGCTAATAGTTGTAGTTTACAAACATTTGTTAGGTTTTGTCCCTCAGCCTCACCTACATGGGCTTCTAAATCGTGCTTTTCAGTCTACTATCTTAGTGAACTTTGGCTTAAAGTGTGCGGCTTCAATCGCTGGCGGATGAACGGGTTAGAAACTAAAATATATCCTTCCGCTTCTGTACCCAAAAAGTAACTGTTAAATAAACTGCCGCGTGCAGCAACAAAATACCCCAATTTAACCCTAAATTCTGCCACGTTGGCTCGTAAATAGGCGTTTTATCAAACGGCATCGGCGCAAGCGTACCATTCGGTAAAAAAATCGGATCGGGAACCATTGCATTGACATTGACTAAAGAACCATAACCGCCAATCGACCAGCGACTTAGCATCAACCAGGAAATTTTACTGGCAATTCCTTCCATCTTAAATAAAACGCCGGAAAAGATAATCTGAGGTAGTAAAAGTAAAGGTAAAGCACTATTCGCTTGACTGCTATTTTTGGCAAGAGATGAAACCAGTAAGCCTAAACTCATGCTAGTAACAAGCGTTAAAAAGGTATTGACTGCAAATCCTAAAGACCAAGGTATCAATTCAGGTTGCGGAGATTGGAAACCAATTAGAATTACTGCTGAAATTAGCAAGGTTTGCAATAAGGCCAGACCGGAAAGAACGAATATTTTTGAAGCGAGATAAGGAATTAACCCTAAATTTACCAATCTTTCTCGCAAGTAAATCGCAGATTCTTTCACAATTTCTTGCAAAGAACTGGAAAGTCCGACCCAAATCGCAGCGCAGGTAAATACAAATAATACTCGCAGCGCTAAAGGTGCAAGGGCAGGATCGGATTCGCTGCTAAGAACGAGAGGATTTTTTCCTCCAATTGCTAAGGGAATTAAGGCGATACCAATGGGAGAAGTTAGAAGAGATAAGGCGAGATAGATGCGATCGCGTCCGATCATCTTCAAGTAGCGCCCACTCAGCAAAGCTAATTGCTTCCAAGGCGAGATACTGGCTTTCTGGGGAGGTGAACCGGCGTTTTGTGGCGTATGACTGCCAGCACCGAGGGAACTCG
The DNA here is from genome assembly GCF_039961835.1 of Trichocoleus sp. ST-U1. Classification (NCBI taxonomy): domain Bacteria; kingdom Bacillati; phylum Cyanobacteriota; class Cyanophyceae; order Leptolyngbyales; family Trichocoleusaceae; genus Trichocoleus; species Trichocoleus sp. ST-U1. The sequence continues at coordinate 46,903 of NZ_JAMPJZ010000023.1, read as the reverse complement.
CAATGTAATGTTGATAATCGGGCGATTGACGAAACTGATTCGCGTATTGTTGGACAATGGCTTCCGTTTCTTCTTCTTTCTCCTTATCCAGTTGCGTGTAAATATCGGCAAAGTTATCCGTTGTCACCCCAAAAAATTTCAGCGCGTCCTCCGGGATGCCATAGTAACAAAGTCGTCCGCCGCGACCGAGAAAAGCAACGCGATCGCACATTTTGATATTCGCCGTCGCATGAGTGACTAAAATAATCGTGCGTCCCTGATCCGCTAATCTCCGCAACATCTGCATCATCTTCTTATCCAAACCAGGGTCGAGTCCCGAAGTCGGTTCGTCTAAGAAAAACAGCTTTGGATCGGCTAAAAGTTCTACCCCAATGCTGACTCGCTTGCGCTGACCGCCGCTGAGATGTTTGATTAAGGCATCTTGGCGATCGGACATTTCAATATCAGTTAGAGTTTTTTGCACCACCTGTGACACATCCGTATCCGGCGGAAGTCGCAGCGCCGCCGCATAAGTCAGCACCTCTACCACCGTCAAATCTCGGTGCAAAATATCATCTTGGGGCACATAACCAATTTGCGTGCGGTACATATTAAAGTTTTTCTGCAAATTGTCGCCATTGAGATACACCGCACCTTTAGCCGTCTTCTCAATCCCCAATAAAGTCTTCAGCAACGTGGATTTACCCGTTCCGCTTCCCCCCACCAAAGCCACAAATTGCCCTGGTTCAATTGCCAGGGAAACGCCATCCAGACGCCCTTTGATGACCAGATTCTCAGCATCCAGACGAATTTGATTGCCCTGATCAAGTACCACCAGATTGTCGCCGCGTAGCACCAGGGTAAATGACCCAATGCGAATGGTTGTCCCCTGTGACAGGACAGCAGAACCCGTGACTCGTTGCCCGTTTATAAAAACGCCGTTGGTACTGCGATCTTGCAGGATGTAGCGCCCCTGAGAGTCCGTATCAATCGTGGCGTGACGCCGAGAAACGATGGGCGAATCTAACTGCATCGTGGCATTGGCGTCGCGTCCGATTTCCACCGACCGATTTTTCAGCGAGACGGGACGCGGTGGCGTCAGCATTTTGGCGCTGGAGGGATTGAAATACCTCAGCTGAATTAAATTCTGGGGATTTTGACCAATTTGAATTTCAATGCCATTTTCCAGGCGATAGCCTTCTGTGGGCGTAATCAATCGGTGATCTACAAACAACTTATTGGTACTGGGTTTGCGTCCATCGCCGTCATAAATGTAATAGTCATCCCCATCTCTATGTAAGACGGCTTGGCAAGCGGAGATGACGCGCCAATCATCTGGAACAATTAGATCGGCGAAAGCGCGATCGCGTCCCAGTATGTGTCGGTCTGCTGTCAGTTCCAAGGGTGGTAAAATCTGCCCCTGATTATTTAGCACCAAATAGGGATTGGTGCTGATAACAGTCCGCTGCCCTGGCTGGGTGGTCATTGCATTCTCTAAAAGTGGGTAACTTTTTTTAGGAAAATGAAACCTTTCCGAGGTTTCTCCTTCTTTATCCTTCTTTAACTATTGGTAAATTTTGCTGAAACTGCTAGAAATGTCCTGAATACCTGATGTTATCTTCTAAAGAAAACCTTACGCGGTGAAGGCCAATGATGCCAACGCTGTTGGACAATCGCTATCGCATAATTCAGACGCTGGGCGCTGGTGGGTTTGGCGAAACCTTTCTGGCAGAAGATATCCATATGCCTTCGGGTCGCCGGTGCGCGATCAAGCGACTCAAGCCGGTGACGAATAATCCCCAGTACCAGCTAATTAAAGATCGATTCCAACGCGAAGCCGCCATCTTAGAAGAGTTGGGCGAAGGCAATTACCAGATTCCCCGGCTGTATGCTTACTTTGCGGCTGGCGATCAGTTCTACCTAGTTCAGGAATGGATTGAGGGGGAAACGCTGGCTCAAATGGTGCAACAGCAGGGATCACTCAGCGAGAGTTCGGTGCGGGAAATTTTGGTAAATCTATTACCTGTCCTAGATTACGTGCATCACAAAGGGATTGTCCATCGAGATATTAAGCCAGCCAACGTGATTGTGCGAAAACGGGATACCAAACCCGTCTTAATTGATTTCGGGGCGGTGAAAGAAACGATGGGCACCATCATCAATTCTGAGGGGCGTACCATCAGCTCAATTGTAATTGGAACGCCTGGATTTATGCCTAGCGAGCAGGCAATCGGACGCCCACTTTTTTCGAGTGACTTGTATAGTTTGGGTTTGACGGCGATTTATCTACTGACCGGAAAACTCCCTCAATCCTTAAATATCGATCGTGACAGCGGCGAGATTCTGTGGCATCAGTACACTTTGAATGTTAGCGCCAGTTTGCTGGCGGTGCTGGATAAGGCGATTCAGTCTCATCCGAGCGATCGCTATACGAATGTCCAAGAAATGCTTCATGCTTTAGAAACTCCAGTCTCTCCAATTCCCCCCACAGTTCCTTACATTCCTCCGTCAGTCGTTTCTCCACCCCCAGAAAACACTTATCAGCCATCCACGGTGCCTTCTTACCCTCCTGAAGTTGCTTCTTTACAAACCGCTGCGGTGTCATCCTCCCAACCTGTTGCCACCAGAACTATCTCCGATTCAAGAGATTGGCAGAAGGCAGTAATTTTAGGCAGTGTAATTGGGGTAGCAATTCTGGGTGGTATTTTATTCACAACTGGAAAGTTACCAAGTTTTTTTGCTAACCGTTCTCCCAATATAGAAAACCCTCAGCAAGCTCAACAAGAAGCTGTCGCGTTAATTAATCGGTGGGTAAACAGTAAGCGAGAAATATTCGCTCCCCCCTTTAATCGTGAACTTGCTGCCGAACTGACCACGGGACAACTCTATGAGAATACCGTTAGTAAGGGCGGCTCAATGGCTTGGCTAGAGAATAACAATGCTTACTACCAATACGGCGTTCAAAAAGTCGGAGATGTTGAACAATTTATTGTGGATGGCGATCGCGCAACTATCGAAATCAGGGTAACTGAAGAACGTACTCTCTATAAAAACGGTAATATCGACCCCAACGAAACTGACTTCAAAACTCGACTGGTGCGATACACTTTGCAATCAGTAGACAGCAAATGGAAAATACTTGAATACAAAACGATCAGGGAAATTCAATAAATACCCGTGCAGTTGCTCTGTTCAAAATTATTTAAAACTGGAAATCAGGAAAACTTAAAAACCGTAAGGTGTAGCTCGTGGGTCAGCAACCACAACCAAAACCGCATAAACGTGCCCAACAAATTGCCAAATTTAAAGCCAGACGTGCAGCTCGTGCCCATCAAGTCAAGAGACGGGTGCGACGGCTGCGATTTGCGGCTTTAGCGATCGCCTCCGCTACAATCTTTACAACTTGTGGGTTAAGGTTAAATCGGTTGGTAACTCAGCGTCCAGCAGTCGTATCCGAGCAACTAAATTCTACCTTGCCGGTACTTCCCCCTTGGGCTAAAACTGCATTATTACCTCTTCCATCTCGCCTACCCGGACGTAATAGCTCACAACTTGTCTACAACGTCAAGACTCCGCCGAACTTTAAACAGAGCCAGGAGTTGGAAGAAATTGTTGATGAGGTTGTGAAATTGGCAACTGAGAAAGACTTACCCACAAAGCCTTTATCTATTACCTTAATCGATGTTAAAACGGGTGAAATTGCCGGATATAAACAAGATACCTTGAGATATCCTGCTAGCGTCATCAAAATGTTTTGGATGGTGGCTCTCTATGGCCAGATAGAAAATGGTATTTGGGCAGACGAAGGTGCATTTTCTCTATATCTGTCCAAAATGATCAAGGAGTCTGATAACGAGGCATCTAGCGTCATCCTTGACCTGTTAACCGATACGCAATCTAGACCGAAAATAGAAAATGATGAAGAGTTTAAAATATGGCTAGATAAGCGTCAACAAGTTAATCATTTTTTTAGAGAAGCAGGCTACAAAGACATTAATATTAGCCAAAAAACTTATCCAATCCCCTACCTAAGGCTTCCAGAGCCTCTAGAGATTGATTTGCAAATGCGAGGCGATCCCAAAGACCCCATTCGGAATAAGATAACAACCGATCAGGCAGCTAGACTCCTGTACGAAATGTGTGGAACTGGACAGGCTGTTTCCTCAACTGCCAGCGAAAAAATGTGCGGATGGCTGAGAAGAGATTTGCGTCCAGAAATGAGGACACTAGAGTCAAAAACCTGGGGTGACTTCAACCCCATCCAGGAATTTTTTGGCGAGGCTTTGTCTGATGTGGATATTGATTTTTACTCAAAGGCGGGTTGGACTTCTTTTTCGCGCCAAGAAGCGGCATTCGTCGCAACCAGAGATGGTAGCACCGTTTATATTTTGACAGTCTTTGGTGACGATGCCGCTTACGCCCAAAATAAGACAATTTTTCCCAAAATGTCTCGTTTAGTCTTCGATCGCATGGTCGCCCGGAATTCCCCCTAGGAACAAAAGAGGGATTAGATTACCTAAAAAATCACCTCAAAAAAAAAGGAGCCTTCTTTATCTCCTGAATCGTAATTCCTGTTTAGCTTCAGGAAATTACTTCATTTCTATTCGGTGATTTTTTGCTAAGTAGGCGGATGCAATTAAATTGAAGATTTTCGTAGATTTTCGTAGGTTAGTTGGAAAAACGCAAGGAAACCCCAAATCTGCATGAGTTACGCGATCGCTAACCCATCCTACAAATAATTAATCCCGCCTACTGAATGGCTAATGGCTCATTGAAAAAAGCCATTAGCCATTAGCCTTTTACTTAACTGCTACCTTCGCACCAGCTTCTTCCAACTGCTTCTTGATATCAGCAGCTTCTTCTTTGGCAGCGCCTTCTTTAACTGGCTTGGGAGTAGATTCTACCAAGTCCTTAGCTTCTTTCAGACCCAGACCCGTGATGGTGCGGACTACCTTAAGAATGGCAATCTTCTTATCAGCTGGGACATCTTCCAGAATCACGTCAAACGCAGTTTGCTCTTCAACTGGTTCCGCAGTAGCAGCAGCACCAGGAGCCGCCATCATCATCATTCCACCAGCAGGGGCAGCAGCACTAACGCCGAAAGCCTCTTCAATCTGCTTAACGAGTTCAGAAGCTTCCAGCAGAGTCAGTGATTTTAGTTGATCGAGAATTTGGTCAGTTGTAGCAGACATTTCAAAACTCCAGTAACGTTATTTTTGTTACAGCCTGCCTAGGCAGGCTTTGTTTGTGTAGCCGCGAATCCATTCTTTAGGCGTTTAGGTAGCTGCCTTCATCGGCAGACTTTGTACCTGTAACCGCCAATTTATTCCTCAGACGCTGAGGCAGTAGCAGTTGCATCGCTTTCGCCGTTGCCACCTTCTTGCTGCTGCTCGGAGACCGCTTGTAGTCCTCTTGCCAGCGAAGCTGGAACTTCGTTGATAGCCACAGCAATCTTGGTTGCCAAGCCATTGATAGCTCCAGCAATTTGCGCCATGAGTTGTTCCTTGGAAGGCAAATCTCCCAGCGCTTTGATGTCAGCTTGGCTCAAAGCTCGACCTTCCATTACACCACCACGAAGTTCTGTCTTCTTAGTGGCTTTTTGGAAGTCTTGGTAAGCCTTAATTGCGCCGCTCAAATCGTCCTTGACTAGCAAGAAAGCAGAAGAACCTTTAAGGAATTCTGACATCGGTTGCCAGTTGGAATCACCCTCAATGGCAATTCCCATCAGCTTGTTCTTGCTCACCTTGCAAACGGTGCCGCTGGGACGCAGCCGCCGCCGCAAGTCCATAATCTCCGAAACTGATAACCCCTGGTAATCGATGACGATTGCCAGCTGAGCTACATTTAAAGTTTCTTTGATTTCAGCGACCATCGCCCGTTTATCTTCCGGCGTTCTACCCATGTATCTTTCACCTCCTTTAGAAAATGCAGAATGCCAAACCTAAAAAAGCCCAATTAAAAACCCCAGCGGTTGAGCCGGGGTTACGCAATATCCCAAGGAACCCTTTTCAGAGTTCGCATTTTTGGTGCAGTTTCTGCCATGTTGCGTGTGGCGAGAAGATTGACCTTAATGCGGTAAAGTCGCAAACCTAGGCAGGAAATTAAGCCATCAGCTCCTGCTGTCTCCGGCGCGTGCTATTCAGTTAATTGGGCTGAAAACTTTAAATCTTGCTCCTGTTGTTTACTCAATCGATTGTTCCTGTAAGGGTGGGAAACCCTTGCCCCTACAGGGCTAAATCTTAGGCAGCTTCAGTCAGCTTTAGATCGCGCAGGGCGTTGATGTCAATTTCAATCGATGGCCCCATTGTCGCAGATATGTACACTGTGCGCCAGTAGCGACCCTTGGCTCCAGAAGGACGGTTACGGTCAATCGTTTCCTGTAACGCCTTAAGATTCACAAGCAAGTCTTGAGTTGGGAAGGCAGCTTTGCCAAACAAAACGTGGACGATCCCAGTACGGTCAGCTCTGAATTCTAACTTACCAGCTTTAAATTCAGCGATCGCCTGCACTAGATCGAACGTCACCGTCCCACCTTTGGGATTGGGCATCAAGCCACGGGGACCGAGCAAACGTCCCAGTTTTGCCACCTGGGGCATCATATCCGGTGTCGCCAGCAGCAGGTCAAAATCCATCATGCCTTTTTGGATTTGGTCAATCAGCTCTTCGGAACCGGCAATATCAGCACCGGCATTGCTGGCTTCTTGGACCTTTTCCCCTCTGGCGATTACGGCAACTCGAATTGTCTGTCCAGTTCCTTTGGGCAAAGCAACGGTTGTTCGCAGCTGTTGGTCGGTATATTTGGGATCGATTCCCAGGCGGATATGCGCCTCAGCAGATTCAGGAAACTTGGCAGTGGCTGTCTCTTTTAAAAGGTTGAGAGCCTCTGTGGGTTCGTAGGGTCGATCTTCGACTTTCTTTTGCAGCTCTTGGAGCCTACGGGATACTTTCTTTGCCATATTTTTCTCCTGGGGTCACTAACGAGATGTTACCTCTCCCCCGATTGGGTTTACGTTGCCAGCTTTCCGCGTGCTTGCAATTAGCGAATCAAAGAATCGCTATTCGTTAATAGTAACGCCCATATTCCGGGCAGTTCCTTCCACAATTTTCATTGCCGCATCAATGTCGTTGGCATTGAGATCCGGCATTTTAGTTTGAGCAATTTCTTGCAACTGTGCCTTTGAAATTGACGCCACTTTTTTCCGGTTTGGTTCGTTGGAGCCTCGCTCAATGCCAGCTGCCTTACGAATCAGAACGGATGCCGGTGGTGTCTTCAGAACAAAGGTAAAACTGCGGTCTTCATAGACTGAGATTTCTGCCGGAATTACCATCCCAGCTTGATCCGCTGTTTTGGCGTTGTATTCTTTACAGAACGCCATGATATTGACCCCGTGCTGACCGAGCGCTGGTCCCACTGGCGGGGCAGGGTTAGCTTTGCCCGCATTAAGAGCTAGCTTGATGATTGCAACAACTTTCTTTGCCATCTTAACTATTTAGCTTTGTTTCTGAACCTGATTAAACTCCAATTCTACCGGCGTATTGCGTCCAAAAATGGATAGTGACGCCTTCAGCTTGCTTCTTTCTGGGCTGACTTCAATGACCTCGCCTTCAAAATCTTTAAACGCACCAGAAAGGACAATAATTTTATCTCCTGTAGCCAGATGAGTTTTCACTACTGGCTCTTGCTCGGTAGCTTGTTTAAAGATACGTTCGACTTCTGAAAAACTCAGCGGCAAGGGTTTAACGTGTCCGCGTCCCCGTCCGTAACGGCGTTTCTGTTCTGCACCGACAAAGTTAATCACGTTTGGGGTGTTCTTGACAACCTGCCAAGCTTCATCGTCCATCTCCAATTCACCATCTGCCCCAGGAGTTAGCCGCATCCGGACTAGCACGTAGCCGGGAAAGACTTTTTCTTCCGACTCCTTGCGAGTGCCATCTTTGAGCATTTTCAGGGTGCGAGTTTGAGGAATTTCCACCTGGAGAATGCGATCGCGAACATCAAGAGTTTGAATCCGCTGTTCTAAGTTTGTCTTGACACGTTTTTCACATCCAGATGCCACCTGAACAGCGTACCACCGGGATTTTACCGAGCCATCTGACGTGTCTTCGAGTTGATTGAAATCCTGTGGATTGTCGGTTGCAAAACTCATCCGAACACCTGCTTTGCTGCCCAAGCAAAGAAACCATCAACCAGATAAATTAAAACTGCCGAAAGAGTTACCATTAACAGCACAGCAGCAGATTCGCTGAGCAATTGCTGCCGACTGGGCCAGACGACTTTATTCAGTTCGTCTTTGGTTTCCTGAAAAAAGGTTGATATATTAAACCCAGTTGTTTTTGCTTCGCTCTCGGCTTCGTTTTTCTTTGCCACAATATCTCTCCCGTTAATACAGCTCTTGAGCAGTTCATTTCTACCGCTTTTAGCTGTGTACAGCCTAATGTGCTGCCAATCTACGCAAATACCGATGCAATCGTTGGGTTTAGCACCTGACTTAGGCAATACTGATGAACCACCTACACAACACAAGTCTACCCGAAAGTAAACGTTTTTGAGGCTGACTATGCAACCACAGGAATGCTTTCGGGCAGAGCTTTGATGCCTAAGTTCTGAGTCCCTATATGCTTTCACTCAGTTGGCGCTGTTGCGCTACTTCGCGAACACTCGTCAGTTCTCAGTCCTGTTTTGTGATGAGAGCGCGCCCTGGAGGACTTGAACCCCCGACATCAGGTTTTGGAGACCTGCGTTCTACCAACTGAACTAAGAGCGCACAGGTGGATTTGAGAGCGAGAGGCTGAACTTTTCTCTATTTAAGTTTAACCCCTAGCGGCGTCAATCGGGAATAGCCTTGTCCAAATTGGACTACAGGCTACGGTCAAAGCGTTGTTTAACGCGAGTGGCTTTCCCAACGCGATCGCGCAGATAGTATAGTTTAGCACGACGCACCTTACCCCGCCGAATAATCTTGATGCTTTCAACTCGGGGAGAGTGGAGCAGAAATACCCGCTCAACGCCTACTCCCTGAAATACCCGCCGCACGGTAATCGTACAGTTAATGCTGCTACCGCCCTTGGCAATAACGACGCCTTCATAGGGCTGCGTCCGTTCTTTACCGCCTTCCTGGATAATTACCCCAACCTTAACGGTGTCGCCCACATGGATAATGGGCAACTCTTTTTTCAGATGCTCCGCTTCAATCGAGCGGATGATTTCCTGAGCGTTCATTGGTTTCGCCAAAAAGTCACAGCCTTTAATCTTATATCAAGAGCTAGGTATACGTCTACCGGGAATCTCTGAATTTTCCCAAATTTTTACTTTTGTAGGCGATATAGTGCTAGGGGAATTCAGGATTGGAAGTTCTAGATTCTCACTCTCCAATCCCAAAAACTTCATTGTTAAGTCTTCATAGTCAAGTAGGGTAAGCAGTCCCTACTTGACTAACATTCTGGTTCAGAAAGGATTAGCCTCTTGCCGATTCGGGCAATATCTAACGCTGAAACTTACGGCTTGATGGTATCCACTGCTGCTTGAACTTTGGCTACAACAGGCTGGGGAAGAGGCACGTATCCTAGCTCTTCACTGTACTTTTGTCCTTCGTTTAACGACCACTTCAAGACATCCTTGAGGGCTTTTGCCTCGTCAGGATTCTCATAAGTTTTGTAAGCCATGACCCAGGTATAGGTGACAATTGGGTAAGAATTCTCGCCGGTTGGGTCGGTGATAGAAACTTGCAAGTCTGCGGGCAGAGTCACTGCGGCTAGCGTGTTAGCCGCGCTTTCGCTGGAGGGTTCAATAAACTTGCCCGCTTTATTTTCCAGCGCCGCTACAGGGATATTTTGTTGCTTGGCGTAGCCGTACTCGACATAACCGATGGCACCATCACTTTGCAGGAGTTGAGCGGTGACGCCTTCGTTGCCTTTGGCACCCACGCCGACAGGCCAGTTGACAGTTTTACCGTCGCCAGGACCACTTTTCCATGCCGGACTAATCGCACTCAGATGTTTGGTGAAGACTGCTGTAGTACCGCTACCATCGGAGCGATGGATAACAGTAATCTCCCTGTCTGGTAAATTCAGCCCAGGATTGGCTTGGGTAATTCTGGGATCGTTCCACTTCTTGATTTTGCCCAAGAAGATATCGGTGTAAACTGCACGCGGTAGCTTGAGACCTTTGACATCGGGCAAGTTGTAGGCTAGAACAATGCTGCCTGCTGTCATGGGTAATAACACAGCACCCTTGCCAACCTTGGTGATTTCCTCCTGTTTCATCCCCGTATCGCTGGCACCAAAGTCCACCGTTCCCTGGGTGAACTGTTCCACACCAGCGCCGCTACCAACTGATTGATAGCTGACTTGGACGTTGGGATTTTGCTTGTTGTACTCCGAGAACCACCGCTGATACAAGGGAGCTGGAAAACTGGCACCGGCACCAGTTAAGGAGACGTTGCCACCGCCACCACCGTTTGCTGCGGCAGGAGTGGCGCTACCAGGGGTTCCTGCCGTTGGACTGGTGGAAGGAGTTGTGTTTGGCGACTGACAGGCAGTCACGCTGAGTGAGAGGGCAATAAAGGGAACGAGAAAAGCCCGTCGTGTTGAATGCATTGGAGAAAACATACTGAATCTTTGAGTCTTTAAAAAGCTGACGCTGAAGAATTGTCAAAAATGCTAGGTGCATGTTCTTTCCTGGCGGTTATTGTCGTTTTATTTACTGCCAGGAAGTAGAAATGAACTAGAGCAGATGAAAACCAACTCTACAAGATAGCGTATTTACAAAATTAAAATGCTACCCCTGCCGATCTTTATGCTAGTTCTGTAAGTTTAGGTAAAGGTAAGGCTTTGGTAATCTACAGGTTAAGCAAAGATGATGATTGCCAGCAGGGAAGCGCAGATCGAAGCAGTTTCGGAGGCTTGGATCTGCACAAGAAAGTGCGATCGCTTAAGTTTCAGATAGGAGCGATCGCACACAGCATTTTTATTCGCGTAAATCTACCGTTTGTTGGGTCAGAGACGAGCGGGCGAGGAATCCCCCGCCCCTACCCGAAACGCAGGTGCTTAGAACTTAAAGGTTGTTCGCAGCGTTCCTACGTAGAGTGTGTCGTTATTGTCGTTGTGTTCCGGATTGAGAATCACCAACAACCCTGGGGTGAGTTCAATGTTGTCAGTCAGCCGATAGCGATACAGAGCCTCTACATGATATGAGGTGTCCCGATCTTCACGGGCGTTGCCAGTACCGTAGTCATTGCTAGTAACTTTAGGCGGCATCCCAAAAATAAAACCAAGTAGGTTCCCTTTTTTGCCCAAATCGGGGAAGGCTAAGCTTACAGCCCAGTTCCAAATATCCGCATTATCTCCTCTTGTTACCTGTGCCAAGTTGTTACCGAATTCAGCGGTAGCGACTGAATAACCTGCCCAGCCTGAGAGGGTAATGGCAGAACCAAGCCGGAAGCTTGCATTCAGCCCGTAGTGATTGCCTGAAGTCGCATTGTTCTCGAAGGGTCGATTGGCAAAACTACTGCCCGTACCCGACATGAAGCTGACATTTTTTTCTTGGTTTTCATAAGTATGGGCGTAAACCAAACCCACATTAAGGGCGTCAGTAGGACGGAAAACCAGTTGAGCTAGACCGGCATAGGCACCGCTGAATTCCCCGGAACCGTTGGAAGGATCGAAGCCTCGAGGGGCTAGATAACCTAAAGATAGGTTTAATGCTTTGCTAAAGTTGTAGGTCGCAGTCAACCCAGTCCCCTCAGAACCTAGTCGGTAGATGGGGTTGAAACGCCCAAATCGTGAGATAGAGCCACTTCCACTACTCTCGAAATTGGGGTTGAAGGTGTAGACGTTGTCATTGAATTCAACGTTGGCGGCATCAATTTGGATTAAGAGCTTATCACCTAGGGGAAAACGATAGTAAAAGTCGTCAATTAGGACATCATTCTGGCTATCGCCGTCAAATCCCAAACGGGTCATGTTGGTTCCGGTTACACCTGTACCAAATGAGACGATGTTTCTAGCTTGCAGACGGGTTCTCAGGCGGTCTTTGCCAGTGAAGCTAGTGTCAAAATTCAGACGAGCACGGTCAGCAAAAATGAGGTTAGCGTCTATGTCGCCCCCGCCAGCCCTTTCTTCACCAAAAACGTCAGCAAGCGCAAAGATAACTTCGCCAGTCAGCTTAGTCGTTGTAGAGAATTGATGGCTTTCCAGAAATGCCGTGCGACCTTCTAAGTTATCTACTCGCGTTCTTAAGGTGGCTAATTCTGCCCCAAATTCATCAATTAGCCGCTGTAGCGTCGCTAAATCTTCTTTAGTGACAAAGTCAGCCGAACTTGCCGCAATCAGTTTTTCGATTTGCAGCAAACAGGCGTTCATCCCGGCGGCAAATTCATAACGCGACAGTGCCCGGTTGCCGCGAAAGGTACCATCGGGATACCCAGCGATACAACCATAGCGCTCCACCAGGCTTCGCAGTGCTTCGTAAGCCCAATCCGTCGGTTCTACGTCTTGCAACTGCGACACGTTGGTGACTTGATCCATTGAGTCGGTCGTCCCGACTTCATTGGTGTATTGGTCGATTTGTTCTAAATCGGTGTTTTGGCTCGTGGGGACAGCATCAGCAGTGGGTTGCGCGATCGCGTTATCTGCTAAAACTGGTTTCGGACTCACTAATTCAGCTTCAGCAACCGGCGTTTCTTGGGCAGACGTGCCGTTGGTGAAAACTGGAATAGAACTAATTTCTGGTTGAACAGCCAGTTCTTGAACAGGTGTCTGCTGCGCTTGCTGGGATTGGTCGGCTGGTTTTAATAAATCAGTCACCTGGTTAGTGGCAGCTATCGGTTCGCTCGCCATTTGAGTGTCAGGCGTCTGTGCGGCAAGCGTGCTACTGCAAACTAATAAGGATGCACCTAGGATCGCTGGCCCTAATTTTAGAGTATTCCACAAAATTTTAGACATCTAATCTCCTCACACCTAACTGAACTCAAGGGAAACAATCCCGGATTAACGGAACGCTATAGGGAGTCTTCTTGAGAAACTCCATCATTATTAAACATGAAACACTGCCAACTCAAGCTCAACATTGTCTTGTAGGCGACATAATTTCCTCTAATGCTAGTTGTGTCAGTTTAGGGATAGGTAAGGATTTGGTAATCTACAGGTTAAGCAATCCTGACAATCCGCTAGCTAGGAACCCAACAAATAAAGCCGATTTAGAGGCTTTCAAGTTGCGCTCCGAATCGGCAAGAGCAAAGTTGGCGATTAAGCGATTAGATTAGTTTATATGATTAGTTGTCAGTTGTGACTATCGATCCTCACCCTGACCGCTAATTAAAAGGTAAACGTTGTTCTAATCGTACCAATAATGATGTCATCATCATCTCTGTTTTGGTTAGGAGATGTCAGCCAGATAATGCCCGGAGTAATTGAGATGTTATTTATCATCTGATACTTATAGAAACCTTCAATGTGATAGGCAAAATCACGCTCGAAGTTTTCTGGGCCTGGAACATTTAGACCTCTGAGAGTTGGTTCGGCCCCAGCGATAATGCCAAGCAAATTGCCTTTTTTGCCAAAATCCGGTAAAGCAAGACCAAGGGCAAAGTTCCAAATGTCGGCAGCGCCTAAGCCAATCAAACGAGCGTCAGTTTTGCCCACCCAGCCATTTAGAACAAATTGAGGGGTTAATTGGAAGGAAGCCTCTAACCCGTAAGAGTTGCTCGAAACGGGTCTGCTCAACTGAGCTTGGGTTAGACCACCTGTAGTCGCAGCAGCTAGCGTTGCTGGATTCAAATTGGCAAGACCAGTGCCAGTACCACCCATAGCAAAGCGGGGAGCATTATTGCCGCCATTATCATAGGCGTGAATGTAAGTGAATCCAACCTTAAATCGGTTAGTCTCAAAAACTAACTGTGCCAAACCTGAGTAGTTACCGTTAAAAACCCCGTTGTCATCTTCGGGATTGTTGGCTGTGTTGGAGAGATAACCTAAGTCCAACTTCAGAGCGTTGCTAATCTTGTAGTTCAAGCCGACACCAGCACCCAAAGGTCCAATCCGATAAATGGGGTTGCGTTCGGCAAAGCGGGATAGGGCATTATTGCCACCGCCATTGCCTTCAAAATACGGGTCAACCGTGTCAGCGTAATAGTGATGCAGTCCATTAGCAGCAGTGAGGGTAACAGTTATATCACTTCTCAATAAGAGGGAAATACAGCGATAGGGGTCTACAGGTAGCTAGCTGTAGACCCTTATCGCGAACTGTATAGAACGCAAGTAAAAAATGCTATATGAGTGCAAGTTTACTTTTAAATCAGTATGGGCACTGCCGTGCCGTGACTGTAGCCTTTAAGACCGGGTTCCCGTGACAATGTAGGCAACTCGTTGACCAATATTGGTGGCGTGGTCTGCCATTCGTTCCAAATGCCGAATGATCAACCCCATCAACAGAATCGGTTCAACCACCCCTTTGATATCCCGCTGAAAGGCTAAGGTTTGATAAACCGTTTCGTAAGCGCTATCCACGGCATCGTCTTGCTGCTTGACAGCTTTCCCGGCGGCTGCGTCCAAATCTGCCAGCGCGACTAAACTCGACGCCAGCATGGCTTGAGCATGATGGGACATTACCTCAATCTGCGGTAGGCAAGAATGAGGCGGGTAAGGAAAGAGTTTAATCGCAATTTCTGCTAGGTCTTTGGCGTAATCACCAATGCGTTCTAAGTCTCGCACCAGCTGCATACAAGCACTGAGTAAACGTAAATCCTGTGCAACCGGAGCTTCCAGGGTCATTAAAGTTGCACAATCTAGCTCGATTTGGCGATAAAATCGGTCAATTTGTTTATCCAATAAGGGAATTTCCCTAGCGGCTGCCAGGTTACGGGAAAATAAGGCTTGATGCGAGAGGCGAAAGGAGTTTTCTACTAAGGCTCCCATTCGCAAAACATCCCTTAATAAGCCCCTAGTTCTGCGATCGAAGTGTATCCGTTCCGTATGCACGTGTTTAGAGGAAAGCATTCACCTCTGCTGGTAGAAAAACAAAACGACTGTACTCTCTAAGATGGCTTAAATTTGTTGATTTGGCTGTATGCATATAGACTAAATGAAAACCTATCGTAGGATAGATGTAATTTTTATGAGCTAATTTTGGAAGGCACAGTTAATAACTTAACGATCCGAGTTCAGGGGCTGAAACCCTTGAAAAATCATTTAGCCGAATCATACTTTGGTTATCTTAGTGTTTCAGAATCCTTTTAGATTGTGGGTTCTGTCTGACTAGCATGATTGGTTAATACTAATTTTCTTAAATTGTGCAAAAACTTGAAAATAAATATCGAAATTGCAACGACGGCTAACCTTAAATTTCAAGCGGGGATTGAAAGGAAGGTAATTCAATTTGCAGCCATGCGCCGCCGGTTTCTGGATGATTCTTCGCTTTGACGGAGCCGCCATGAGCGATGACAATTTGCCGCACAATCGCTAAGCCTAAACCGCTGCCAGTCGTTACCACAACTGACAATTCTTCAGAAGTTCCAGAGGAGTTGTGCTGACGCCGCCTGGAGGGATCTCCTCGGTAGAGCCGCTCAAAAACATGGGGTAAATCGAACTCAGGGAACCCAATCCCTGAATCAATAATATTGATCTGAACCAAGTTAGGGATATCCTTATTCGGAATAAGATTTACTTCAACACGGATAGCTCCTTCAAGGGGACTGTATTTAATGCTGTTGTCGAGTAAGTTGAGAAATACTTGGGTGAGACGAGATGCGTCGGCTTTGATGAGTAAGGTGTCGGAACCAGAATAGCTGAAGCTGAGTTGCTTTTGTCGTGCTAAAGGCTCTATTGTTTCCCAGGCAGAGTGAATTAAGCTTCGCAGTTCTACTAATTTTAGGGTGAGGTGTTTGCTGGGATCTTGCTCTAAGTGGCTTAGTTCTAGCCAGTCTTGAACTAGGTTCATTAGTCTGTTGACTTCTGGCAGGAGGCGGTCAATTAATGAGCGCTCTTTTGTAGACTGCAAGCGTTTTTGCAAGGTTTCCGTTACCAAACGGATGGAGGTGAGGGGGGTTCTGAGTTCGTGGGCTAAATCAGAAACCCAGCGATCGCGCGATTGGGAAAGTTCGATTAAAGGTTGGCGATTTTCTAGAAAAACACCTACTTGTCCGTAGGCTAAGGGCAAGCTAGATGCGCGTAAAGTAAGCGATCGCATCTCCCCAATTACCGCTGCATCCGAACAATCTGGGTGAAATACCCACTCTTGATCACAAGGCTTTTGCTGGTGTCGAGTTTGCTCAATTAGCTGATCGAGTTCATAGGATCGCACTAACTCCAGCAGCAAACGCACCTGTCCTGGTTCCCATCGATGAAGCTCTAATAAAATGCGGGCTTGCTCGTTGCACCAAATCAACTGGTTTTCTTCATCCACCTCCAGATAGCCGATGGGTGCCACTTGCAGAATCTCTTGATTCATTTGCAACTGCGTCTTTAGCTGAAGAGACTGCTGATTTGCCAAAGCAATTCCACTGCGTAGCTGCGAAACCAGCGGTAAAGATACCCCAATGACACTTGAAGGTAGCAACCCAAGAATTTGCTCTAACTGGCGGTAAAGCTTGTTTCGCCGCCAGATCCAAAACCCAACTCCTAAAGTTAGCCCCACAAAAAATGCGATGAGGGTCATTTAAGCTATCAGTTAAAAATACAAAGTTAGTAGAGGTGGGTGCCAATAAACGTAAGGTGATGGGAATGGTTGGGGGGAGTGATTCATAAAAACAGCGCCTCTCAACCATCGACCGCTACCAGCCATGTTTAGTTGTGCCCCTCTACTGATGAAGAAGGAAGGTTGAAAATTCACTCTTCCTTCTTCATATTGCATCTTTTAGCCGAACCGATAACCAAACCCACGTACCGTAATTACGTATTCTGGTTGGCTAGGATCGCGTTCTAATTTTTCTCGCAACCAGCGAATGTGAACATCTACTGTTTTACTGTCCCCCACAAAATCTGGACCCCACACCTGATCGATCAGCTGCTCCCGCGACCAAACTCGACGCGGATAACTCATAAATAAGTCCAGTAAGCGAAATTCTTTAGGTGATAGGTTAACTTGCTCGCCCCGAACAATCACGCGACACTCTTGGGGATAAAGCGTCACATCCTTGAATTGCAGCACTGGCGCTTGGGGCAATCCGCCAAGTCGTTGGCGTCGCAATAAGGCACGACAACGGGCAATTAACTCCCGCATACTAAATGGCTTGGTTAAATAGTCATCGGCTCCCACTTCTAGACCTAAAACTCGGTCAGTTTCAGTTGCTTTAGCACTGAGAATCAAAATCGGGACTGGATTTCCTTGATACCGTAACAAGCGACAAAGATCCAAGCCATTGACCTGAGGAAGCATTAAATCGAGAATAATCAGGTCAAAGGGGAAATCTACCGTAGCAGGGGTCTCACCCTGAAGAAATGTCAAAGCGGTACGCCCATCGGCGGCTGTTACCACCTCGAAACCTTCCTCTTCTAGAGCCAAAACTATCATTTCCCGGATGAGATCCTCATCTTCAACAATTAGGATCTGGCTCGTTCGCCCTAATTCTGGACTAGATGGGTTCTTCGGGAGGTCGAGGGAAAGCATAATTGGGGAACTTGAGAGTGTAATTCCATCCTCATTCATACAACAAAATTGCTGCCTCAGAGATTCCTTTTCGAGTACAAGACCCCTCAACCCAGCTAGGATGGAGTCGGTGCGCTGTTTCGCCCAAATTTATCTTTAGCGATCGCCCAACATTTCTGATTATTCTGATTATGCTGCTGCACTTAAGTACCTGGCCTGAAGTAGAAGTCTATCTCAACCGTTCTCAGGGGATAATTTTCCCGATTGGTTCGACAGAGCAACACGGGCCAACTGGGTTGATTGGGACAGATGCAATTTGTGCACAAGCGATCGCGCGCGGGGTTGGCGAAGCGATTGACGCAATGGTAGCCCCTACTATCAATGTTGGCATGGCGCTGCACCATACGGCTTTTCCTGGCACAATTAGCCTGCGCCCCAGCACCATGATTCAGCTAATCCGAGACTATATCCTCTGTTTAGCTAGGTCTGGATTTACCAAATTTTTCTTTATTAATGGTCACGGCGGTAATATTGCGACGCTAAAGGCGGCTTTCTCGGAAACTTACGCTCATTTAGCTGATTTAAATATTCCTAATGCCCAGTTAGTGCAGTGTCAAGTCGGCAACTGGTTCATGTGCAGTTCTGTCTACAAGCTGGCAAAAGAGCTATATAAAGACCAAGAAGGTTCTCATGCCACCCCTAGTGAAGTTGCCCTCACTCAGTACGTCTATCCAGAAGCCATTAAACAAGCGCCCCTCTCAGATCAAGTCGCTTCTGGACACCCAATTTATGGTGCTACTGATTTCCGTAACCGTTATCCCGATGGGCGTATGGGTTCTAATCCCGCTTTGGCAACACCCGAACACGGCAAGCAATTCTATGAATTAGCCGTAAAAGAACTCAGCAATGGATATCTGGAATTTTTGAATGCAAACTGAGCACTTCTTTTCTTTATTTAGGCAAATTGAGTAAAATCTGCTCAATTTCCTACTAGACCTATAAAATCGTTCTCGTTTTACGCTTAGCGGGCACTAAGAGTACACAATCCTGCCCACAAGACGATAAATGTCAGTATAGCTTTTCCAATATCCAGACCCGCTCCCAGCAATATTCCAAAAACACACCCTACAAACCCTAAAAGCAGGAACGCGCAAAAGAGCAAGCGGCGGTTGCGTCGGCTGATTTGCATGGGGTTTCCCAAAATCCATCCACTCTGCGTATCAAAATTTGTACGTGTGCTTAAAGGTGAGCTTTCGGAAGAGTTGTACATAATATTTATAAAATACAGGCGTCTACTTAAAAATACTTACATAGCTTGCTATGAATTCCCAGTAGGTTCACGGAATCTTTATCAAAAAAATATCTTGATTTACCTACAAATAGAGTAGGTAAAACTATAAAGCTGCTATTTCCTTGGCTTTAAGGAGTTTTGCTGAATATTAATACTTAACTAAATTATGAAGATTAGATAAAGCTTCCGTATTCTTCGATTTGTTTTTGTGGTTAGCAGAATATCAAACTTGGGTCGGATGCAAAGGAGGACAAGTGTCTATTTGCTTACAGTTGTATAAAAATAGACAAGAAACAATTTGGGGCAATGCGATCGCATCCTCATCAGACAGAATCAGACAGAGTGCAAGCGATCGCGCTCAAGAATTTGTCTTTGTTTGCACTTGCCGGAGTTTGCACTTGCCCGACCCTTTCAAAAATTGCTGCCTAGTATCTTCTATTTATAAAGCCCAAAAGCCACTCAGGACGTTTTGGCTAATACAACAGGCTGTAGTTGCCAAAGCAACCATGCAGTGAATGCTGTCAATAGTGCGCCTATCCCAAAACAAACGCTATACCCAAAGGTAGCAGCAAGGTATCCGCTTCCCAAGCTACCCAGTGCGCCTGATGCCCCAATTATTGCGTTGTAAAACCCAATTGCCGAACCTTCCTTGTCTTTGCCAGCCAGTATACCCACTGCCGTGCTACTAGATACAGCGATCGCTGCCCAAGTAATACCGCTTAATATCTGGGCTAATCCAACGAACGCCAGACTGCTCGGTTGAGGCGGAATTAAAGCCAACAAGACAAAAATTCCAAAAACGCCACCCCTGAGAGCGGTAGCCTGCGCTTGGAGTTTGATACCAGGTCGCTGATGCACCCAATGACCGACAGGAACGTACAACCAAGACTCTATTGTTGACTTAACTAAGGCAATTAAGAATACCTGAGTATTCGTAGCTTTTAATGTGTTGGTGAGAAAAACCGGGAAGGGCACAATAACCAGGTTGATGGCAACGAAAAATAGTAAAGAACATAGATAATAACGCCCTAAAGGGCTTCCTAGTGGCTGAACCGCTTGGCTCAGAGTGCTTGGGCGCAGTACAAAGTACAGGGCGCGGGATGGGTAAAAAACTGCTCGCCTTTCAATCACTCCTACAGTCAATTGTCCTAGCAGTTTCGGATTAAATTTTCGGCGTTTGCGAACAAATTTCGGTTCTTTTACCCAAAGAAAGCACAGAAGTAAACTCAGCGACGAAACAACCCCTGCAAATAATAATAATCCGCGCATTGCTGCAACATTACTCACGAATTTGGAAGCAAAGTTGAGCCAGGTCATCCCGAATAGAACACTAGCGACAAAACTCCATCCTGTTACCTGATAAAATTTACCGAAAAACTTAGGCCACTCCTGTTCGGGAAAACTATCCAGTACCAATGCTGAACCTACTGGGGTAATCGTTGCCATGAAAAAGCCCCCCACACTGCCAAGAATTAATACTTGTGAGAGGTTATCGCTAAAGCTGAGCATTGATGTGCAGAGAGTGAATCCCAGAAATCCCAATATTAAGAAGGGAGTACGATAGCCCATCTTATCTGATAGGTTGCCCCATAAAATGAAGGCAAACATACCTACTAGGGCGATCAGTGAGTTTACTTTAGCGACATCAGAGACGGTTCCCCCTACTACCTGAATGATAAATAGGGGCATTAGTATAATTAGTAGACCTTCGCCTATTTTATAAGGAACAAAAGCGAAAAACCATAATGGAACTGAGCTTTCAAGCTTCCATGCGTTTTTCTTGGTGGTAATATTCATTGCTAAATTAAACTGAATCTGGGTGCTGGATTGGCTGTAAGTCTCTGTTAAGGTTTACCAGAGTTCTTCATCAATAACAGGATCGATTATCTGCACCCAGACGGTTAATTATTATTAACCCTTTTCTTAATTCAGCCTATTTTTTTGTATTTGTGCATCAGTAATATTACGGATAAAATTGCGGATAAATATTAACAAATAAAACTATTTAGTTTTATGAAAAGTTTATTTTCTTAAGGGATTGAAAGTTAAATTTCTATAATTGGGAATATAAATAATTTCATTTTTTTGAGCCAATATACAGCAATCCTAAATCATGCGGGCAAGCGAGATCCCTGACTTCCTAGAGAAGTCGGGGATCTGAAGAGCTGGCTCACAACTCAAATAGAATTGCTATATTCGCTTTCTCCTTGGTTCCGCTTAATAACGGTTTTTGAGAAAGCGTATATTGCAAAAATTGGAGAAATGGATAGATTCCAAAATGATACAAGATGCTTAAAAAACGCAATAAAGGCGATCGCGCATCATTCCCCAAGCGCTACCACTTGCACCTTAATGCCGTCTATTCATCATCATCATCTAGCATTTCTTCATCATCATGATGATGAGAGGCTGGGATAGCGGCAATGATGGCATCGATAACTTTGGCGACGGGTATAATTTCTAATCCCAATTCTGGGAAAGTTTGCCCTTTGGGGACAATTGCTCGCTTAAAGCCTAGTTTGGCGGCTTCTTTCAGGCGCAGTTCCATTTGGGAGACAGCGCGGACTTGTCCGCCTAAGCCAACTTCGCCAATTAAGACAGTGCGGGGATCGACGACGCGATCGCGAAAAGAAGCCACCACTGCGATCGCCATTCCCAAATCGACAGCAGGTTCTTCTACACTCAAACCCCCCGCTGAAGCCACATAAGAATCTAATTTAGATAAAGGGATGCCGACTCGTTTTTCTAATACTGCCAAAATTTGTAGCAGTCGGTTGTAATCAACACCCGTCGTTGAGCGGCGGGGGGAACTATAACTGGTTGGACTCACTAAGGCTTGCAGTTCCACGACAATCGGGCGAGTGCCTTCGCAAGCGACGACAAGAGCGGTACCCGGAACCACTTCGTCCCGATTGCCCAAAAATAACTCCGAGGGATTAGAAACTTCTCGGAGTCCTCGATCTGCCATTTCAAAAACGCCAATTTCGTGAGTTGCGCCGAAGCGGTTTTTGACAGAACGCAGAAGCCGGTGAGACGCAAAGCGATCGCCTTCAAAATACAATACGGTATCTACTAGGTGTTCTAAGACTTTTGGCCCAGCGATCGCGCCCTCCTTAGTAACGTGTCCCACAATCAGCAGGGTGATACTCTCTCTCTTTGCCACCTTCATCAATGCAGCAGTACATTCCCGCACCTGCGCCACCGATCCCGCTGCCGACGTTAGAGACGGTAAGTAAATCGTCTGCACGCTATCAATTACTGCCACATTCGGTTTCAGAGATTCCAACTCCCTGATAATCTCTTCTAAATCGGTTTCCGCCAGCACATACAGATCCGCACCCGCTGAGATAGATGTCACCGGAGTCTCTACAGATGTCTCTACAGATGCCTCTATTTCTGGCTGGAGAGACACGCGATCGCCGTTTTCCCGATCCGGATTCAGGTTGCTAACACCCAAACGCGAAGCTCGCAGTTTCACTTGTTGTCCCGATTCTTCTCCACAGACATAGAGAATGCGATACATCTGCGACATCTGATTCGCCGTTTGCAGCAGCAGCGTTGACTTACCAATGCCCGGATCGCCACCAATTAACACCAAAGAGCCAGGAACAACCCCCCCGCCCAGTACGCGATCAAATTCTCCATAACCAGAAGTCCACCGTTCCTGATACTTGTCGGTAATTTGCGCGAATGTCAGCGATGACCGCGCCTGGGGTGCTTTGGCAGCTAATTTGCCATTGCGCTGTGAGCTTTGCAAACCCCGGCTGGGAAGGGAAGAATTAATCTGGGACACAAACTGCTCTTCCAGGGAGTTGTAGGTGCCGCAGGCGGGACACTTGCCAAACCATTGTGAAGATTCTGACCCACATTCGTTACAAACATAGTTAGTTCGCGGCTTTGCCATGCACCATTCTCGATTTGTTAAAGAATCTTAATAAATCGCAAGGAATAAGAGAATATAAAAATCCAGCAACTGTGAGGATTTCAGGCTTTCCAAACCGACTAAACAGAATGATATCTTAATGTAATGGTATCTAAAATTAACGATTAGAAATCGGAACTTAAGGAGCGTTGACGAGCTTGGAAAGCCATAAAGAAAAAATTCTGGTAGTTGACGATGAAGCTAGCATCCGTCGCATTCTGGAAACGCGCCTTTCCATGATTGGCTACGATGTCGTGACGGCTGCCGATGGAGAAGAAGCGCTGGATACCTTTCGCAATGCCACTCCTGACTTAGTAGTTTTGGATGTGATGATGCCAAAGCTAGATGGCTACGGCGTCTGTCAGGAATTGCGGAAGGAATCGGATGTGCCAATTATCATGCTAACGGCTTTAGGGGATGTCGCCGACCGCATCACTGGTTTAGAGCTGGGTGCAGATGATTACGTTGTCAAGCCTTTTTCCCCCAAGGAACTGGAAGCCCGCATCCGCTCTGTGTTGCGGCGCGTAGACAAAACGGGTGCCTCTGGGATTCCCAGTTCTGGCGTCATCCATGTCGGGAATATCAAGATTGACACCAATAAGCGGCAAGTCTATAAAGGCGATGAGCGAATTCGGCTTACCGGAATGGAGTTCAGTCTGCTGGAGTTATTAGTCAGCCGTTCTGGAGAACCTTTTTCCCGTTCTGAGATTTTGCAAGAGGTGTGGGGATATACGCCAGAACGCCACGTAGACACTCGCGTGGTGGATGTGCATATCTCGCGCCTTCGGGCAAAGTTGGAAGACGATCCAAGCAATCCAGAGCTAATACTGACGGCGCGAGGCACTGGCTATCTGTTTCAACGGATCATTGAACCGGATGAAATCTGAACTGAAGGATGAAGAATGAATTACGTTAAAAGGCGAGAAAATTTCTACTCTTTTATTCCTACTCATTCCTCAGCCCTCAATCCTCAGCACTAAGAAAATGGCTAAGCCAGATCAAAATCAGGTTTTACGGCAACTCCCCCTTGTGGTTGGTGGGTTGGCAGGGGTGCTGCTGTTGATTAACCGTTTATTGACACCGCAGCTAGCGGATTCTCAAGCTCGTTCGGATGCGTTGGGCGTGATTATCAGTGCGGTGTTAATTTTAACGGGGTTGCTGTGGCAGCAGGTGCAGCCGCGATCGCCTGAAGCTGTCCAACTCATCGGTGAGGAGGGGTTTGAATTAGCACCCGACTTGCCGGAAGCCGTAAAGATAGAACTGGCTTGGGCATCGCATCTGTTGCTCACGAACACTGGGACGCGATCGCTCGTCATTTGGTACAAAGGACGAGTGTTATTGCGGCGGGGTATCTTAGGCGTCAACCCAGAAGTAAAACCAGGGCCAATTTTACAGCGGGTGTTGGAAAAACAAAAACCCGTTTATCTAGTGGCTCTAAAAATATACCCAGGACGGATTGAATTTGACTACCTACCAGAGAATACTCAAGGAGCGATCTGTCAGCCGATTGGCAATCAAGGCGTCTTGATTTTAGGTGCCAATGCTCCGCGCAGTTACACCAAGCAAGATGAAAACTGGATAGCTGGGATTGCTGAAAAACTAGACGTTACTCTCAGCTACCACTTAGATGATGTTGCACCCGCTGGAATTTAAATATCCATGACGATTCTCTACTGGCTTCTCGTTGTCCTCATGCTCGTTGGCGTCGTGGGCGCAGTGGTTCCCGGCATTCCTGGAACTAGCTTGATTGTGATTGCTATTGTGGTTTGGGGAGCCGTTCACAGTTTTAGCAGCGTGTCTGTGGCGCTGGGCGTTGCTATTCTAGTGTTGCTACTTAGCGTTGGCGTCGATCTCTTAGCAACCTACTTGGGGGCGCAACAAGCAGGGGCTAGCAAGTGGGGGCAGATTGGAGCCATTGTTGGCTTGGTGCTAGGCTTTTTGGGATTGTTACCCGCTTTTCTAGTTGCGGGGCCACTGATCGGAATTTTGATCGGACCGCTTCTGGGAGCGATTACTGGAGAGTTTCTCTACCGACGCGATTTAGAATTTGAGCCAAGAATCAAGCTAGCGCTGAAAGCCGGGATAGGCATTGTGGTGGGTTCGCTGATTGGAAATTTGATTCAGGGATTACTCGCGATCGCCGCCGTGAGCGTTTTCCTCTACACAACTTGGCCCCCTGGAGCTGGGGCATAAGAAACTTAAATCGAATTGCACTGGCTTAAGCTTAGCCTTACCCACAGCTCTGCCCTGAAACAAATTTCGGGCTAGCTAATCTCTAAAGTTAGCTAAAGCCAACTAGATAGCGATTTCAATTTGTTTCAATGGGTTTGCGTGGTGAAGCCGGAAATTTATTTTACGGCTCTTAAATCAGTGCTATTCGCGTTAAGGTAGGAAATTTTTAAGAAACATAAACCTGGCGATAATAAGCTTGGTACTCCTCAGACAGTAACGGTTCCCACCAATTGCGGTGAGTGAGATACCATTCAACAGTGCGTCGTAAACCTTCTTCAACCGTTACAGAAGGAGTCCACCCTAACTCAGTTTTTAATTTAGTGCTATCAATCGCATAGCGACGATCGTGCCCCGGTCGATCCTTCACAAATGCGATCAATTTTTTGCAAGGATGCACGGGTAAATTAGGTGCTAATTCATCCATTAGCTGGCACAACATATTCACTAAGTCAAGATTTTTAACTTCATTATTGCCGCCAATATTGTAAGTTTCGCCTAGTTTTCCGCGATGAATCACCACGCCCAAAGCGCTGCAATGATCGCCAACATATAGCCAATCCCGGATATTCTGTCCATCCCCATAAACAGGCAAAGATTTGCCGATTAAGATATTGATACACATCAAGGGAATGAGCTTTTCAGGAAACTGATAAGGGCCGTAATTGTTAGAGCAATTGGTGATAATGGTGGGGACGCCATAGGTGTGGTAATAGGCGCGGACTAAATGGTCGCTACCCGCCTTCGATGCGGAATAGGGACTATTTGGGGCATAGGGCGTTGTTTCTGTAAATGCGCGATCGCTAGGATTGAGGCTACCGTAGACTTCATCGGTGGAAACATGAAGAAAAATTCCCTCTTGTCTTGTTTCCCAATGTTTCCGAAAAGCTTCTAATAGGGTGAATGTGCCGACAATATTGGTTTGAATGAAGGCACCGGGACCTAGAATTGAGCGGTCAACGTGAGATTCAGCGGCGAAGTGAGCCACTGTATCGATATTTTCTTCTTGTAACAGCGAGTCTAATAAAGCGCGATCGCAAATATCCCCCTTGACAAACCGAAAATTTTCTTGCCCCTCCAAGGACGCCAAATTATAGCGATTCCCTGCATAAGTGAGCGCATCTAGTACCACCACTTGATCGTCAGGGTAAGCCTTACCCCAATAATGCACAAAATTGGAACCAATAAACCCAGCCCCACCTGTCACCAACAACCGACGGCTTCCTCTCATCAAACTCTCTCCTTTTCTTCCCTCTGCGGACTCTGCGTCTTGGCGGTTCGTTTATTCTTCTTCTAACAACGCCAGTAAAGCCGCCTTCATCTCTTCTGGACTGGTGGTTGCCGTTCCAAATTGGCGTACCACGATACTAGCCGCCAAATTTCCCAAAACCGCCGCTTCCCAGAATGACGCCCCAACAACTAAGCTTAGCGTCAGCGCCGCTACCACAGTATCTCCAGCGCCAGTCACATCAAACACATCGGTACGGTTGAACGCTGGGATATGCTGCTCCGTCCCGCTGCGGTCAAACAAACTCATCCCCTCTTCACCGCGAGTAATCAGCATTTGCTGGGCTTGAGTCAGCGCCAAGAGGTCGCGTCCAGCTTGGGTGATTTGCCCAGACGCGATCGCATACCCCACCGCTTGCTCCGCCTCCGGCAAATTTGGCGTAAACAGCGTCGCTCCTTGGTATCTTTGGAGACCGACTTGAGCATCCACTATTGTCTTCTGGTGAGACAACGCCGCCTCAATTACAGGCTGAGTAAAAACGCCATCGCCATAATCTGAGCAAACTACTGCATCCACTGTATCTAGATGTTGCTGAATATACTCAGCAAGCTGTAGCTGCAAATCTTGATCTGGCAACTCATCCGATTTCCGGTCAACGCGCACAATCTGCTGAGTTACCGACTGCCGAGCATGACCAGAAATCCGGGTTTTCGTTACCGTCGGGCGGTCTGGATCGAGCAACATTCCACTGGTATCAATTCCAGCTGCCTCAAAGATATGGCGCAATGCTTGCCCCTGGTCATCCTTTCCGACTAATCCAGCCACCTTCACCTGTGCCCCCAACGTTGCCAGGTTATAGACGGCATTTGCTCCACCCCCAGGTACCTGCCGGGTATTTTCGTGGCGCAGAATCAACACGGGTGCTTCACGAGAAATTCGTTCCACTTGACCCGTCAGAAACTCATCGAGGGTAAGATCCCCGACAACCAGCACCCGTGCTTGGGCAAAGTTATCCAGTAGCTGAATTAATCGCTCAGATGAATTTTGCAGCTGAGCCAAGAAGGAAGCATCTAAAGCCATAGAGGAAGTCGCAAAAGTCCAAGGGTTTATTATCCTGCAAGAGGGCGCTTTTAATGAATCCAGATGGATTCCAACCACTAGCCGCTTACTCCCACGTGAGTTTTGAGTTTATTGAGAGTTGTAGGCTAGCTTGAAGAACGAACCTCAACACGCATAAGTATTGGTTGGGGTTCGTTCCTCAACCCAACTGACTGTCTAATACTGTCTTCGCTTCTTGTGAACTATATTCAGGGTGTCTGTTGAGAATTTTGAGAATCCGGAGATTCTTGTGGTTTTCTCGGCTCAGGTGAGTTTTGAGAATTTTGAGAATCTTGCGGTTTTTTGGACTCCGAGGATTCTTGAGATTCCCGTGGTTTTTGAGACTCAGAGGATTCTTGAGAATCTCGTGGTTTTCTAGAATCTTGAGCTTCTTGAGAATCTCGTAGTTTTCTCGGCGCAGGGGAGTTTTGGGAATTTTGAGAATCTCGTGGTTTTTGAGACTCAGAGGATTCTTGAGAATTTCGTGGTTTTCTAGAATCTTGAGCTTCTTGAGAATTTCGAGCTTCTCGTGAAGCTGTCATCGGCGGACAATCTTTTTCGTTGTACGCAAACTTGACCTGAACAACATAAACTTGTTCCTTTGCACCAAAGGAATGAGCCTTAACGACTTCCTGCGCTTTCTCATTCAAAATGTTGTAACCAGAACTCCTAAGCAGTTCGGTCGTGACACTACCTTTAGCATCCACCTGCGCCCCAACTAAAGCAGTTACTTCCGGCTTCTTAATAAAGCACGCACGAAATTGAGAAGTCAGCGTAATTTCTTGTTCTTTCGATGGGACTTTGTTGAGTCTAGAACCCCAACCCGCTAACTTTTGTCTGTAATCGTCATCACGAGTGCCATTGCCGTCATAGGCGTAGTTTCGACGTTGCTGCCGTATATCAGCAAGGACTTGCTGCCGTTGCAGTTCACGCCGCGCTGTTGCTATTTGTTGTGGAGAAAGAGGAGGTATCTGTTGTCCGGAAGTCGCTGGAGGTTGTTGCTCAGAATTTTTAGACGTTTGTTGTTCGGAATTCGCTGCTACTTGTGATTCCGAATTTGGCGTCTGTTGTCCAAAATCAATCGACCTCTGTGGCTTGGGATTGCTAGGAGTCTGTTGTCCAAAATCGATAGGCGGCTGTTTCCCAGAAGATTCCTCAGAAGGGTTGAAAGGTGTCTGTTGCTCGGAAGTGGGCGGTGGCGGCGGAAATAGAGCGGAAATGTCGTCCTGCCCCGGCTGGACACCAGCGGGCAATCCCTGAAACAGGCGACGACGAATCTCTTGCTGTGTCACCTTCCGAGAACCTGATTGGGGAACTTTGGGGGGATCGGGAAGCCGTCCTACGATAAAGTTTGGGTTGTTGGGATTGAAAGGATTTTGCCTAGCTCTTTGCTGACGGCGATCGCTCGATCTCTGAAAAATCTCCGGCAACCCAGCCCCCGTGTTAGGTTGCGGTGTGGAGTTCAGCGGAAATTTGTAGGGTGGGGAGCTAGGGATCGGCGGCAATACGGAAGACGGCGGCGGCAAAGGTGGCAACAGCTGGGTTTGGTTGGGAATGGGTGGCAGCGACACGGGCGGCGGTGCAAGTTGCGGAATGCGGCTTTGCTCTGCCGGTGTTAACTCCACAACTTTGACAGTCCCTCGCGGCTTCTGCTCTTCCGGTTTGGAGGACGCGGATAAACTGGGAAGGGTCATCGCCAGCACTCCGTGGATGCCCACGGAAGCCAAAGCTGCAATCAGAGGCGGCTGAGTTAACTTTTCAGGCAGGTTTCTAATGAATGAGAGATAGGACATAGCAGGTAAGTTACACTCCTCAGCGACAGGACAGGCTGGGAATCAGGTCAGGTGGGTACGTGCGGCAAGCACGCGATCGCGATCAAAACAAGCACTCCGCTTTTATATTAGTTTCAGATTCTGAATTTTAATCTCAATTATTTCAGTCTAAAATGCTTAAAAGTTAATTTTCAGGTTCTCTGACCCAATCGCCAAGACTGGAAAAAAAGCCCAAAAGTTGCCACTTTCCTCAAGTTCCTGAAGAAATTAATCTACTGACTCGTTTACTTGCACAATTAATAAAGAAAAGTAAGGCAATTTCAGATTCGGGCGATCGCTTAACCCCGCATAAATTACCTGCTCTGGTAGCGTTGCCCGTTCCACTACCCAGCTACGTTCCAACAACCCGCGCTGCTGCAACACTTTCCAAACTTGCTCGTAAACTGAACTCACTTTCATCAGCACCACCACATCTGCCCATTCTAAAACAGCTTCCAGCTCTCCTACCGTGTAGATCGCTGGTAACACGACGAGGCGCTGAGCGCGAATTGTCAGTGGAATTCCTAACACCGCTGCCGCCGCCAAAGGGGAACAGATTCCCGGCACTGTCTGCACTATTACTTCAGGATGCAGTTGTTGCAGTGTCTGCGCCAAATAGGTAAACGTGCTATAGAAACTGACATCGCCTTCCGAGACAAAAGCAACATCTTGACCCAATTTTAGAGATTGCCAGACTTCTTGGGCTGCGACTTGCCACGCCTGAGTCAAAATCTCGCTTTCTTGTACGTAAGGAAAAGTTAACGCTAATTGCACTTGGCGGGGATTCAACCATTGAGCCACCATCTGCTGAGCGATTCCTGGCTTACCGTGTAACCCAGCGGGAAAAGCCACCACCGGCACCCGTTGCAAAATGCCGAGTCCCTTCACAGTAATCAGTTCTGGGTCGCCGGGACCCACGCCAATGCCGTACAAGATACCTGATTGCACAATAAAATTTAAAATCTAAAAGCTAAAACTCAAAATCTCAAATGCCTTTACCGACTGTCATTTTGCCCGGATATCTCGAAGGCGCGATCGCCTACCGTCCACTCGAACAATCTCTACAAGAATCGGGTTTCCCCACTGTAACCGTACCCTTGCGAAGTCGGGATTGGGTGCCCACTGTAGGAGGACGGTCGATGATTCCGATTTTGCGGCAACTCGACCGCACGGTAAAACAAATGTTGCAGCAATACAACGTTTCTCAGCTTAACCTGATTGGTCACTCCGCTGGCGGCTGGATTTCCCGGATCTACCTGGGGGAAAAACCTTATTCTATTCACGGAGATGTCACAGAAGACGCTGGTTTGTGGCACGCTCACCCTTATGTTGCCACGCTTGTCACCTTGGGAACGCCCCATATCAGCGGGGAACGCTGGACGCGGAAAAATCTAGATTTTGTCAAAATGAACTATCCAGGAGCCTTCTACTCAACGGTGCGTTACATCTGCGTTGCCGGTAAATCTATCTTCGGGGCGAGGCGTCCGGGGCAGTGGCTAGCCTACAGCAGTTACAAACTTACCTGCGGGATTGGTAACACTTGGGGAGATGGGATTACGCCGATTGAAGCGGCTCATCTGGAGGGAGCAACCAATCTGGTTATCGAAGGTGTCAAGCACTCACCCAGAACTCCTGGCATTTGGTACGGTTCGCCAGTCGCTTTACCGTCTTGGGTGGAGTATTTGGCATGACACGGGTAATGCTGATGAGTCATTGGCGGTTGGCGAATCACTCATGACTCATCACAACGATTCAGCCTTTAGGCATACGCTGTTAGGACAACGAAATTCCTTCTGCAACTGGCTAGCATTTGACTAATGTTAAGAAAAGTAAAGTTTAGCCATGAAAACCCAGCAGTATGAATTTGTCCTTCGGCGTTTGGCTACGATCCTGGCTGTTGGGATTCTAACCTTGAGCCTAATCGCTGCTGTGACTGGAATTCTGTTAGCTTTCTACTACGAACCGGCGGCGGGTGGTGCTTATGATTCCCTGCAAGCGATCGCAAATGAAGTTTCCAATGGCTGGGTGATTCTCCGCGTTCACGATCTCGCGGGAAATGGGTTAATTGCAGTGTCTTTAATCGAAATTGTCGTGATGTTTCTGGGGCGACAATTTACGAATAGTTGGTTAACTGCGTGGATTAGTGGCATTCTATTGACATTAACCGCGATCGCGCTCGGTTGGACGGCGATGATTCTCGACTGGACTCAACTCGGCTACTGGCGTCTGAGCATCGAATTGGGAACTATCGAAGCCATTCCTTTTATTGGCTCCCAGCTGCGAGACATCGTTACAGGTGGTGGAGCCATTACTACAGCTACTGTCGAACACCTCTACACCCTACACAGCTACATTTTATCCGTGGGAGCGATCGCGATCGCACTGATTCATCTAGGCGGGTTATTAGTCCAGGAAAGACAGCACAAGCAGCTTCAGATGAAATTAGCCGCCACCAACTTAGCCACCGAGTCAGAATCCGCGCAGGCAAAGAACGATCCAAAATCTCTCAGCCTCAGTAGTGCTGAGTCACAGAAATAGCAAATTTATAGTCGCAAATCTAGGTTCACTTAGTAACCTGCTCCTGGAAGGTTTCGGTTGTGTGCTTGCTGTCGCTGTGCGGTTTCAACCGCCAAGTGCAAGAATATGCGATCGCTTTTCTTGCTTTCCAGGCAGATTGGCATAGTCGCGACTGTCTTGTGTCAAGCTTCTGTAGGTTCTGTTTGAGGTTCTGGTTTGAGTTCTCCCAAAAGGACACCTACACTTGCAGATGAGATGGGTACCTCTTCAACTTCCGGCAGTTTCTCTAGCGCCAAACGAGAAGATGGACTCGCACCCGATAAACGCTTCAAGAGTTTTGGTCGAGGGTCATGCAGCACATAAATAATCTGATCTCCCGCTTCCCAATCCTCTGTCGCAGGTACCACTTGGAAACGCCCCTCCCGTAAAAATAGTAAGGGTACTAGCTCCCCGGAACGAATTAAGGCTTGTAGATGAGCTTGTTGAAACGAAAAACCAGGCTCTTTGAGTGACGTTTTGCCTAACTTCACCTGTCCATCGTTCAGGTATTGATTCCAATTCTTAATTGATAAATTAGGAATGAAAGCTTGGTGAACCTTACTATTATTAGTCGGTGTATTCGCTTGGGGAAATACTGCCAACACACGAGGAGGACGAAACTCCTCAGAAGCACGCTGCGCCAACACTAAATTCACCTCCCCATTATTCGTCATTGCCAGAAAGGTTCCCATTGAGTCGAGTCCCGCCTCTTCCAGAACTTCCGTATCCAAACCACTGCTTAAAAATACCCGCAGATTTTCCTGCTCTGCTTTTTGGCACGCCTCGGGGTCTGTGTCAATCAGCACTACAGACTCTCCTTGTTCCTGAAACAAACGGGCAATCAGGCGGCTTAAGGGATTACAACCAATAATCACAGCGCCCGTTGCTTCCTGGAGGTTGATTTGCAGCCAACGAGCAACCCAACGTGCTGTCAGTCCTTGCAAAAATACGGTCAGGATAATCGTGAGGAAGACCAACGCTTTGATAGAATCGCCGCCGTTGATGCCCCGCTGGGTTAGAAAAATGGCAAATAGAGAAGCAACCGACGCCGAAACAATTCCTCTAGGAGCAATCCAGCACAAAAACAGTTTCTGCCGCCAGTTCAGGTCGCTATTGAAGGTACATAAGCCGATGTTTATCGGTCGCACGATAAACATCAGTGCCAGAACTGTAAACAAACTTCCCCACCCCAGCGCAAATACACTTGCGATGGACAAGTCAGCTGCCAGCAGGATGAACAAAACCGAAACGCCAAGAATCGTTAATTGTCCTTTAAATCGCCGCAACATCCGTTCTTCTGGGATTGAGGAGGCACCCAGAACAATTCCCGCCATCACGGTTGCCATCAACCCCGACTCACTGCGGATTGTTTGCGCCAAACCAAATAAGCCCCACAACCCAGCCAGAACGACCAGGTTATTTAAGTCTTCTGAAAGAAACTTGGCGCGTTTGATAATCCAACCCATCAACCAGCCACCGACAACGCCAATGCCGCCGCCGATGCCTAAGCGCAAGACGAGACCGATGAAAGCTTCGATGGGGTCGGTATCGGCGTTCAAAATGGTGTCTAGCACGACGACAGCCAAGATAGCCCCTACCGGGTCAATTAAGACGCCTTCTCCTTCCAGAAGTGCTGCCACTTGCCGATCTACTTGCACCTGTTTCAGCAGAGGACTGATCACAGTTGGTCCCGTTACGACCACTAAGGAAGCGTAGAGAAAAGCGATAGGCCAGGGAAATTCACCCAGCCAGTGAGCTGCCATACCACCGCCCAGCAGCGTGATCAGCGTTCCCAGTGTCACTAAGTTTCGCAGGCTGCCGGAAACCTTTCCCAACTCTCTCAGCTCTAAGTTCAGCCCCCCCTCAAACAGAATCACTGCCACTGCCAGGGCAGTAATGACCTCTAAGCCAGTACCTAGAGAATGCGGGTGTAGCAGGCGCAAGCCATCAGGCCCCAGGAGAATGCCAAACAGCAGCAAAAAGACGATGCTAGGAACCTGAAGATATTGGGCTAAAACCTGGGCGCTGATACCTGCAACAACCGTGATAACGATTTGCAGGGTTAGTTCAAAGGATGTTTCCATGTTGTAGATTTTGATAAAACCAACGAAGTTTTATCAATATCAATATCTTTGGTAAAGGATAGTAAATATTAACCCTTCCTGGCTGCTATGCAATAGTCAACCTGTCTTTGCATCGGATATTTTGAGACAAGTGTCTGTAGTCTATGATACACGTTTGGTCTAAAAATCTACTGAAAAAGCAAAAATTTGTCTGTGATGCAAACAGGGTATATAGAGTAGATGCGAAAAGGGCACAGAAGAAAAGTGCGTCCTTTACTGAATTGCTTGCCCTTTCAACCACGTTTTTCAATCCGTTTGTTGAGAAAAATCCAGCAGCAACTCCCCCAAATCTTCTCACTGGACAACCGTTCCTGCACTCAGAACGCAAAGAACCTCTTCCTACTGTGCTGGTTCGATCCTAGCAAGCTGTTCTAAGAAACACTGCTTCTTGCTGGCATTCAACTGGAGTAAGGGTGTCAGTAAACCCGGTTAGCTGCACTTGTGTTAACCTGAGTTCGGGATAAGGAAGGGGCAAAACAGGTAGGGTGAAAGTGCTAACTTCTCATCCATCTGAATTACCCCATGCTTAGTCTAGAAGAACTATTTTGCTGTGTCGACGACTTCTGCCAAAGCTTTGAACCGCAGTGGGAGCGCCAACTGCTTGGGCATGGATTACAGCTACGCAAACGAGAGCGGAGCCTACGCCTGAGCTTTCATCATGACCATTCTGATTGCCTTTCACCAGTCCTGCTACCGGAATTTCAAAACCTACTATCAACAGAAGGTGCAGACCCAGTGGTCGGCAGAGTTTCCAGCACTGGTGAGCTACAACCGATTTATCGAGTGGATACCCAGCACGTTGATACCGCTTTGTGCGTATCTGCGCTCCTGTTTTGGCAGCTGTAGCGGTATCAGTTTTCTGGATTCCACTAGCCTCAAAGTCTGTCACAATCGTCGCATTCAGCAACACAAAGTGTTCCAGAACCTGGCGGCGAGGGGCAAAACATCCGTTGATTGGTTTTTTGGCTTCAAACTACATCTGGTGGTCAACGACCAAGGGGAGTTACTCAACGTTGTTCTAACTCCAGGCAACACCGATGATCGCACCCCTGTACTGAAACTGTTGCAGCAGCTTTTTGGCAAGGTGTTTGCCGATAAGGGCTATGTGTCTCAAAAGCTGGCGCAACAATTGTTAGAGAGTGCTGGCATTCAGTTGATTACCAAACTCAAGCGCAACATGAAACAACGTTTGATGCCCCTGAGTGAGCGTCTGATGCTGCGTAAGCGCTCGATCATTGAAACCATTATCGACCAGCTCAAAAATATTTCTCAGATTGAGCATTCTCGGCATCGCTCTCCAGTCAACTGCTTTGTCAACATTCTCTGCGGATTGATTGCCTACTGCCATCAACCGAAGAAGCCAGCGATTGCCATTGACCACAACTTGCTGCCTTCGGCTTAACCCGAACTGACGTTGTGTTACTTTTATCATTTCTACGGTATCTTTTCGGATATCACCACTTGCTCCAGACTTGTAAACTTGATCAGCACACGACTTGGATGCCTAAGACCATGAACGCATCTGCGAATTTTGACTTCGACGACGACAAGTTCAATGCACCACCTTCTCAAGTTATCCCTTGGTGCCAGATGATCAATCCTCGATATGGGAAAACTGGCATCCAGCCGCACGGATTGGCAATTAAGCTAGATAACGCTAATGCGGTTGGCTTTAAACCGGATGCCACTTGGGACCAGGTGCAGCATGAGTTTAGCACCGGAGTCGAAACGCTGTTTATCACTACTACCCCCCGCTTAGTCATCGTGCGGCGGGGTCCATTGTCTGTGAAAGACCGTGAAACTGGGATGAAATTGGGTACGTTTAAAGATAACTACGATGCTTTCTTGGCAGACAAGCTCAAGTTTAAGACATTCACTCGCCACTTGATTTTTTTAGTCGGGGAGAAACAAAAGCTTTTGCATCACTTGCCATTGCAATTGACGGTGAATGGTGCAGCAGGTGCTAGTTTTGGAAAATCCTACTGCGAGATGAAACAAGGTCAAGTCGTCGGTGGATTTATTGCTGAATTGGAAAAGGCTTATGCTCAGTATCGAAAGCAGCCTTTAACACCAAAAGGGCCGTTGTTTCATGCTCATGGAATTTTTTGTCCGTTAATTGAAATGGAGGAAAGGGGCAGTGGCACAAATACGGCTCTGGTGGCTAGTACAGTAGATTATGAGCATCCTACTGCTAAGAATTTAACAGAATATCTAATTTCTTCCAGTTCTGAGGAGTCTGTGCTTATCTGCAAAACTTTTGAGGAGTACCAAGACTTCGGAAAAGAAAAACCGAAAGAGGAAACCCCCGCGCCCAAAATGGAGATGGCAGGGGTGTCTAGTTCATACGATTATCACGATGAATTTGAGTACGGCGAACCTCCTTATGTGCGAAACGTTTGGTCAGAAA
Organism: Trichocoleus sp. ST-U1; assembly: GCF_039961835.1. Taxonomy (NCBI): domain Bacteria; kingdom Bacillati; phylum Cyanobacteriota; class Cyanophyceae; order Leptolyngbyales; family Trichocoleusaceae; genus Trichocoleus; species Trichocoleus sp. ST-U1. The sequence goes on along the minus strand of NZ_JAMPJZ010000023.1, from coordinate 10,678 downwards.
TTGATGGTATTTATGAACCTCTAACCGAGGAATGGAATCATCAAAGGATTGACCACCGGATGAAATTTCTCGGTTAGAGAAATGCTCTGGATAACTTAACAATCATATGGGTGAGAATGAGTAACCTAGAAAGTTCAAGTCCCATCCTCTAAGTGCTAAGAGTGACTGCATTCCCTGCTGCTATATGACTGGTAATCATACGGTGGTGAGCAAGGGAAAAAGGCAAGAACCTAGAAACCTAATCTGGAACACTGTCAAGCGAGAACTCATGGATAGTGAAAGCAAAGATACACTTTAACCACCATCAGCTCGACGTTGCGAAAATAGGTTGACACGCAACAGACAAAATGTCACAGGATATCGGGGCTGGCAAATGTACGGTTGACCAGTATGCACTCCCATTAAACCTGGTGGAAAGTATCATCCTAAAAGTTCAATCAAATGATTGTTAGGAACGTTTTAACCCTTGCTTCACTCTCAGAAAAGGTAGATATCTGAGAAGTAACCAGCGCAAGTGATGCAAGGGCAGGATTGTCTCAAAAGCTAATGCCTCATTGTAATGACGAGGATATGCAGACAGAGACACGATGATTTGAAAGATAGAGGTACTAAGTAGAGTACAAAAGACATGAACACGGCTGACAAGTCGATGTATGTATGGGAAACAATTCCTTGGCGTAAGCTTGAGCGAAGTGTTTTTAAGCTCCAAAAGCGCATCTATCAAGCTTCTCAACGTGGTGATGTCAAAACAGTCCACAAACTCCAGAGACTACTGATAAAATCCTGGTCGGCAAAATGTTTAGCTGTACGTCGAGTAACGCAGGAAAATAGGGGCAAAAAGACAGCCGGAGTAGATGGAATAAAATCACTTACGCCCATCCAAAGGCTAGCCCTAGTTAAAAACCTGAAACTATCCCAAAAATCAAGACCAACGAGAAGGGTATGGATTCCCAAACCCGGAACAAAAGAGGAGCGACCATTAGGGATTCCAACGATGGCAGACCGTGCGTTGCAGGCATTGGTAAAACTAGCATTAGAGCCAGAATGGGAGGCAAAATTCGAGCCTAACTCATACGGTTTCCGACCGGGGCGCTCATGTCATGACGCAATAGAAGCAATATTTAATACAATCAGGTACAAAGCCAAATTTGTATTAGACGCTGATATTGCTAAGTGCTTCGACAGCATTAATCATGAAGCTCTGCTTAGAAAATTAAATACATCCCCCACCATTCGCCATCAAATAAAGGCTTGGTTAAAAGCAGGGGTAATAGACTGGAAAGCCTACTCCGAAAGGAAAGAAGCATATAGTCATACATCTAAGGGCACACCACAGGGAGGCGTAATATCACCTCTCCTAGCAAACATTGCCCTTCACGGATTGGAAAATCGAATTACTCAGGCGTTTCCCAAAAGAAATCTCTTGGTAAATGGTAAAACGGTAACGATTCCAAGCCCTGCCGTTATTCGATATGCCGACGACTTCGTAATATTACACGAAGATTTATCCGTTGTCCAAAGATGTCAGCAGATAGTATCAGACTGGTTAAAAGACATGGGCTTGGAATTAAAACCAAGTAAAACCCGAACTTCTCATACCCTCCAAAAGTATGAAGAAAATACAGGCTTCAATTTCCTAGGTTTCAATGTCAGACAATATCCACAAGGAAAAAATCACTCTGGCAAAAACACCAATGGACAATTGCTTGGATTTAAGACCCTCATCAAACCCAACAATGAAGCAATAAAGAGGTTGTTGAGTAAAACTGCCGAAATAATTGGTTCCATGAAAGCTGCTCCCCAGCCTGAGTTAATCAAAAGACTGAATCTCATACTGCGTGGATGGGCAAATTATTACTCAACAGTAGTAAGCAAAGATGCTTTTGCAAAAGCAGATCACTTACTATTCTCATAGCTTAAAAGTTGGGCGGATTTTAGGCACCATAACAAAGGAACATCTTGGGTAAAAGCAAAATACTGGAAGACTATAGGTACTGAGAAGTAGGTGTTTACGAACTCCACGAAGGAGGCAAGACTGCTCGAAATAGCGGATACACCCATACTCAGATATACAAAAGTCAAAGGTAATAGCAGCCCCTTCGATGGAAACTGGGTGTACTGGAGTAGCAGGTTAGCAAAATATCCCGGTATTTCAAAAGATGCCGCCTTCCTACTAAGAAGGCAAAAGGGTAAATGCAGCCGTTGTGGGCTTAATTTTAAAATGGGAGATGTCATGGAAATACATCACATTGACAGAAACCATAACAACAACAAGAACAGCAACTTATCAATGCTACACGGGCATTGCCACGACCATGCACACTCTATATGGTTAGAGAACGAATTTAAGGCACTAGAGGAATGGTAAATGAGAAGTGCTAATGACAAAGTTCAAATCATTGAGGAGCCGTGTGAGGTGAAAGTCTCACGCACGGTTCTGAAGACCAATTCAAGAAGTGATTTTTGGATTGAGTTCAACTAAATAGGACACAAGAAAAGAGTAAAAACTTAAAAAGGCAAAAGTAAAAACTTCTTACTTTTGCCTTTTTACTTTTAATTTCTAGGTAGGATTAGGACGCGATCGCCTCAATTTCTTAGGTTGTGGGACGCTAAAAGATTTACTGTTTTAGCAGCAGGTAATACAGTTGCCCATTGCCGCCGGTAACACCCGCGCGATCGCCCGCCCGTTTACCCGTTCCGATAAAATAATCTACGCGACCGGGACCCAGAATTGCACTTCCTTTATCCTGGTCGAGTACGTAGCGACTCACCAGACGCTGTTCGATCTTACCGGCACGATTAAAGTAGGGAACTCTTGTATGAATTAAAGCTAAAGCACCCGGAGGCATCAAAGATTTATCCGTCGCAATCGAACGCTCAGGTGTCACCGGCACCCCAACGCTTCCCATCGCTGGGGCACCATTGGTTTCGTTGAAGAAAACAAAGCGCTGATTGCGCGGGATATAGTTACTGAGCTCCAAAGGATTTTGCTGGAAGTATTTGATCAGCACAGGTAACGTCAGACCGGATAGGGGCAGTTTGCCATCTTTAGCGAGTTCTTTCCCAACACTGGTGTAGGGGTAATCGGTTCCACCCGCATAACCGACCGTCATCACGCTTCCATCGGTCATCTGGAGCTGAGCAGAACCTTGGATTTGTACCAAGAATGCTTCCAGGCGATCGCTCATCCAAGCGATTTCTAGCCCTTTTAGCGGACTGTTCGCTCCCAGCAAGCCATCCTCCCCTTCTAGCTGAACCCGTGTGGGGTGGGGTTTGGGCCAAGAGTTGAAGTTTGACGGCATCCCATAGAGAGGATAACGATGCTCTGCCGTCTGCTTGCGGCTGGCTGTATAGGTTGGTTCGTAGTAGGCGGTGTACTGAACGTTCCCCTTATTGTCCTTGCCTACAGACTGGTACAAGACAAACTCACGCTTGATTGCGGCTTGCAGTTCGGCAGCCGAACCAGAGTTGAGAACTAGCTGCCGAAAGCGAACCAAAGATCGGCGGACGCGATCGCGGGTAATTCCCGGCACCGGATACTGCTGGTAGGCTTGAGCGGCACTGTTTGTCTGTAAATATCGCAGACTGTTATCAATCGAGGCGATTAAAGCTTTTCGGTCTCCGGCTTGACCGTTTTGCCCCCAGATTTGCTCATCAAGTCCCAGTGCATCTGACCGGCAACAGACGAGATTTAAAAGGTTTGAGTTGACTGGTATCAGCGGAACGGACAGGGGATCTTTAGCGAGGGCAGGCAAAGTGACATTTCCCAGAGATACACCAAAACTCAGGGACAGTAAAGCCAATGTCTTTCTCATTACTTACACCAAAAGGGAAAGTGATAGCTATTCGTAGTCACTTCTATCGACACTTCCGGCGAAGACAGGTTCCACTCGGATTGCCCTAATGCTGACGGGACGTATAACCATGTACTCGCCCTGGATATTTTTGATCGGCACACTGATAAAGTCCGTGGAGGCGGCTTTGGGCATCAGCTCGCCGCTGTACCACTTCTGAAACTCTTGAATGGTTGCAAAACGCACTTCTGCTTTGTGACCACCTTCTATCATCAGGTGTACAGCGTATTCGGTGGGAGTTCTCGGCATACAGTCGATTGATTTTCAATCCGTCCTGATTATTATGAGCTGAGAATGGTCGAAAATAACAGGCTATTTCTACAGAATTTTCTCAAAAGGTCATTCGTTATTAGTCTGTAGCAACCAACGAATGACGAATAGCACTGGCTTTAGAGCCTTGAATTAAAATTCAGGCTTCACGGCTAGAACCTGTTTTCACAGGTTGAAATTTATATACTGTAATGACCAGTGACGAATGACTAGGAAAACAGATTAAACCGATGCAGCAGGGTTTCTAGCAGGGGCGGTAAAGTCTGATGCAGTTCCGACGCACTGTTAAACAACAGTTGTTGATGGTTGGGAAGGTCAAAGGGAAACTGTCCCGACATCTCCGAACGCTCCATTTGAGCTAGCAGAATTTGTTCAGAACGCTTACTTTGAAAGGCGTAGCCAATTTCTACACAAACATTCGGACTGGGAATGAGTAGGGGCGTTTCTTCCCTGGAAATGCTAGTGATAGGTGTCCCATCAGCAACAAATAGCAGACTCTTCCGAATTTTTCGCATCTGCGTGGTGTTGAGGCGATTTGAGGCACCTGTGGGGCGGTTGGATACTTCTAGCGTCAAAGGAAGACGCGATCGCGTGTTTAATGCTTCTAGGGCGTTAGCCAGTCCCTCTCGCAGGGCTTCACTCGACGCCGCATATTCAGTCTGATGGCAGAGGAAGATAATCGGTTCCAGATTCGCCATCACCGTCTGTTTAGTGAAATAAATCTCGTGGCTTGTCAGGTCAATGTTGGAGATTATGTAGCCACCGCTGCCTTCGATGTAAAACTCTACCGATTCCCCTTCTAGATAACGACCAAACCAAGCTGAGCGCTTAACATCCTGGCTGTCTTCTAAAAAATCTGCCCGTAATCCAGACTTCAGCAAGCTATTTTTGCTCAATCGCAGATCGTGGGGACGTTTCTCTAATTCTTTAATCGGCTCATACTCTTGGAGATACCAGCCTCTCAGGGCAATGATAGCCATGATGTCTTATCAATAATGCACAGAATCTTCACGTCTTTAATTTAAGACGCCTGAGAAGGAATCTTAGCAGTATGCGGTGACATCTTCTCCACATTCATCTGCTAGATAGCAAAGTGCCCGGAAACGTAGGCTTACGACTTCTTCGTAAAGCGGATTCAGCTTGCACATTGGAGGAATGTGAAACAGGGTGCGACCAAATACTTTGATATCGCGCTCAAAGGGGCACTGGGAGGGGATTGACTTGCACAGGCGATGAGCGAGTTCGCGATCGCGCACTTGTATGTTGTCAATCCATTCGCGCAGAGGTTGCAGGAAGTTCAACCGCGTCCGTGCTTTTATGGGTTGTTGAATCGGGGCTACCTTTTGGGAAACCTCTTCTTGAGGCATCCAGAACCAGCTTGTCAGGGAAATATTTTTTACTGTATACTGGGATACATTCATGATGCTTCTCCTGTGTTACGTTTTCAAGTCTTCAAAAAGCTAAATTTAACTGTCTGTCCTTTATCTACAACTGCGACTCTGCTTTTACCGGATGCTGGCTGTGAGATTTGAGCGTTTCTAGAAACTTTGACCGTTAGACTTACTTAATCATTGACGCGCGATCGCTATTTTTTGTTCTTTGCTCGGTTAATCTCGGATGCCGACTTGACAGACAAAAGGCTTGTGAGAACTCTTCTGTTATCATCCTCCCTAATTTCCTGTCTATATTGCGTGAGGAACATCACTGAATATTTGTGAGTGTCCCTTCCAGGTTTCAGTGATTACACGCATATATTGCCACTGCACTCTCGCATAAACTTGTCTGCATAAAGGCTGTAAGGTCTGTGGTTGCTTTGCTTTCGGCAAAAATGCCCCTACACGCTTCGCGGCTCGCTCGCTTCCTAACTTTTCTTAGAATCAGAGCCATTTATTTTCCTTTAACGACGAGAAAATAATCACTCATTGAAAACTCTAAGGAGAAGTGAAAGACAGTGAAAGAACCTAGCCAAGTTGATAAAATCATTTCCCGTCTACCAATTTGAATTCAGCAATTTTGCTGATGAAATAAAAAATAAAAGTTGGTAATAAATTACCTATTTCACTGAGGAATAAAAAAATAGAGATAGAAATCTTAAGCTACAGCTAGTTGATTCAGTTTTTGCCCTATTTTTAAAGAGCAATACTTAAAAATCATTAAAAATAAATTTCGTAAAAGTACTTGCAAAGTTATACTGCAAAGGTAAATTATGATCGCTCTACAAAATATATGTGAGTTCAAGGTAAAGATGAACACCCGAACTTTAAAAACAACTCCAATTAAGACAAATATATTGGGAATTGGAGTCAGTCGTACTAAATATAAAGACTGTACGGATTTGATTATTCAAAGTGCCCAATCACGCCAATCTTGTACCGTTGCAGCAGTGAATGTCCATAGCATTACCTCCGGTTATCTTGACCCAGACGGTCATGGTTATCAACTCAATCAATTTACTCTAGTTGCCCCTGATGGTCAGCCGGTGCGTTGGGCGCTCAATCTTCTTCGTAATCGTGATGAAGAGATACTCCCGGAGCGGGTGCGGGGTCCAGAGCTAATGTTAAATATTTGCGAACAAGCTGCTGCTAAAGAAATAAGTATTTTTCTATATGGCTCTACGGAAGCAGTTCTAGAAACTTTACAGAAGAATTTACAAGAAAAATTTCCCAGCTTGATGATTGCCGGAGCAGTTTCTCCTCCGTTTCGCCCTTTAACGCCGCAAGAAGATGCGGCATACACTAAACAAATTCGGGAATCTGGCGCGGGAATTGTCTTTGTTTCTTTGGGTTGTCCGCGCCAAGAAGCATGGGCTTTTAATCATCGCCATCAGCTAGATTGTCCGATCGTTGCGGTGGGTGCTGCTTTTGATTTTCATTCTGGCAACATTCCTGAAGCTCCGTTCTGGATGCAAAGCTTGGGTTTAGAATGGCTTTTCCGCTTTTTACAGGAACCCAAACGCCTATGGAAGCGCTATTGGTTACTGAATCCTCTTTATTTGATTCTCTTGGGTTTACAGCTGCTCAAATTACTTCCTGTCGAGCAAGACTCAATAGAAGTAGAAACCAGCAGCGCTGAGCGCCATCCAGAAGCAATCAATCGCTAGTTACAAAGTTGTGTCGCAGTTACGGATTGAAGTCACTAGCGTTTTGGAACGCTCATCTAGCTTAGTCACCCGCGATGTGAACAACAATTTCTCGATAATGACCGCGCTGCCGATGTTCCCAAATATAGATTCCCTGCCAGGTTCCCAATAGCAATTTACCGCCAGCGATGGGGATTTGTTCAGAAGTATGAGTCACAGCAGTGCGAATGTGAGCTGGCATATCATCAGGGCCTTCTGCATTGTGGAAGTAGCGATCGCTTTCCGGCACGAGTTTTGTTAAAAAGTTCTCTAAATCTTTGAGAACATCTGGATCGGCATTTTCTTGAATCAGCAGACTGGCTGAGGTATGACGCAAAAACAGGGTGCAAAGTCCACTCTGTATACGCGAATCTGCAACGATCGCTTGAACTTTGGGCGTGATTTTGTATAAAGATTTGCCAGGAGTTTGAACGGTCAGGATCTGTTGGTAATGAGTCATGGCGGCTCGAAAAAATTAACGGTTTTGGAAATAGCTGACGACAGCACGGGCGATCGCTTCGGTTCCATCTGTCGCCACCATCTGAGATTGATGGGGTGGAAGCATTGGTTGATGCAGAAACTCCCAGTTGCTTTGGAAGAACTCAGCAGGTTGTAGAATTTGATGATAAGTATGATTTTGGATGCCTTCAAGCAGCAGAGGCGCTTCGGCAAAATCTTCTCGTGTTAGCGTCACAATCGGTACTCCCAATCGCAAAGCTTCTGCAAAAGTGCTGTATCCAGGTTTGGAAACGACGCGCCCGCATACTGGCATAAAATCGACTGGGCGGTAAGATTGATCTGTAATTTTTATGAGATTGGGTAAATCGGGTGCATTCCGATCAAAGGTGATAAATTGCCAATCGGAAAACTTTAGCAAATTGTCGTAGGGAATTTCTTGTAACCCTAAGCCGCCGAAGGTGAGCAAGATGGTTTGCTCGGTCGGTGTGGTAATTCCCCATTTAGATCGTAGTGTGTCTGGGCTGTGGCGGGGAGTGCCGCCGGTTAAACCGACATCGACGATCTGTGGGAAAGCGCTCATCGATTCGTGGAAGGGCAAGCGAAACAAGCGATCGCACTTTGCATAACATTCGCTTATCCAATCCGCAATTGCATTAAATTCTCCTCCCCACGCCCGATAGATAAAATCCCAGCCAAAATTACTCAGCATCCAACAAGGAATCCCAGCGGCTTTGCCAATTGACGCTGCCAGCGGTGGAATATCTGCCAAAATCAAACCCACTCGGTTTTGACGGATAAAGTTTACTTCACTTGCAATTATCGATTTCTCTTGGGCGCGAATTTGTTGCACTTTTTCCAAAGTGGCAGCTTTATCCATTGCGAAACTATCAGCTTGCACAACGCCGATATCAAAAGCGCGGGGGCGATGAATAAAATCTCCTGGAATATAAGATTCTAGTAACCAGCGGGGTGCTGTTGTTACCAGAATCAGCAAAATTTCTGGATACATTTGCTGAACTGCCGCCGCGACGGATGCCGCCCGGACTGCATGACCGAAGCCATGATTGGTGATAGCGATGTATAAAATTGGGTGTTTAGCAGTCATTCGTTCGTAATCAGTAGTTATTAGTCATGAGTCTAGTTGCTAATTCCTAAGGTCTAACGATCGATAACTACTGACTCAATTGTTGAATGCCTTCAACAAGTTGGTCAATGTCAGATGGCAGGGTGAAATAGTGAACGCAGGCGCGTACACAGTCAGGATTGCGGATTGTCCGAACCAGCAAGTTTTGATTTTCTAAAGATTGTACTAATTGCTGGTGGCTGCCCTCGCCTGAAAGCTGGAAGGAGACAAGACCAGATTCTGGCGGTGCATTTCGCAGACATTTGATGCGAGGAAGTTCGGCTAAATGTTGCCAGAGGTATTGGCTCAAATCTAGGATTTGTTGGAAGCGAGATTCTGGGGTTCCCCATTGCTGATGAAGAGCGATCGCTGCCCTAAGCCCAGCATAGAGGGGATAGGCAGAAGTCGCGACTTCATATCTTCGCCCATCCGGTTGCCAGCCAATTGGTTGACCGGATGAATTGTAAAGAATGCTGCGCCAGCCGATAAACGTGGGATTCAGGCTTTCTAAAGCTTCCGGTCGCACGTACAGACCACCGACGCCTTCTGGCCCGCACCACCACTTGTGACCCGTGAAAGCATAAAAATCAATCCCCAATTCTGTCAAATTTAGCGGCATTGACCCCACAGATTGAGCTGCGTCCACCAAAATTCTGATGGGATGATTTTCGGTGGAATGGTTGCGGCAGGCGGCAGCAATTTCAGCCAGCGGCAAGACTTGACCCGTGTTCCAGAGGATATGACTCAGCACGACCATTCTGGTCTTGGGGCGCAGATATTCTGCGATCGCTGCTACGGGATCGCCTTCATTCAAAGTTCTCATGAGCGGACAGCAGGATACTTCAATGCTAAAGCGCCGTTGGAGTTCCTGAACGGTTGCCACAATGCCTGGATGTTCGCAGTCAGAAATTAGCAGATGGTCTCCGGCTTGCCAGTCCATGCCCCAGAGGGCGATATTGCAGCCGACGGTGACATCTTCAGTCAGGGTAATGGTCTGGGGAGAGACACCCAGAGAAGACGCGATCGCAACTCTAGTTTCCGTCGCCTCCCGTACCACCCAGGTACCTACCTCATTGGAGAACGGCCCCACTCGCTGCACGTATTCATAGGATTGGAAAATAGCATCCAAAGCTGCTTGGGGCATCGGACCTTGACCGCCATAGTTGAAATACGCTTTATTCACTAGAGCTGGAAATTGCTGCCGATGCTGTTCTAGCAGCGTTTGTCCTGAAGAAATGCTCGTCATAGTATCAATATTAGACTTCACTGGAACAAGGAATTGTCACTTCGTAGCTTTGCTGGATACGGCAGCAGAGGCGTTGCAATTGGTTATCGCTGTAACGGTTGCTAGATAATGTTAACTTATTTAAAATTTTGCATAAATCCGGTGCGTTGACTTGACAAGTTTACAAGAACGCGAATCAAATTTCACAAAATCTCTTTCTCAGATTTCCCTTGTATGCAGGCTACAAAATGGCGTTGAGTGTCGGTTAAGTTGCTATGCATCTAATACCAAGTTTTCTTTTTGATGCTACACAACATTTAGAACCCAGTTATTTCCCTAGCAAATAACAAACAACAAGGGAGAATCAAAAATCGGTTCAAAGTTCATCTTATAACGAGTAAAGGAACTCGCTATGAATCAGCCAATTGAATTATCTTTAGAGCAAAAATTCAGTATTAGAAGCTTCTCAGACCAAGTGCAAAATATGTCCCGCGAACAAGCACAGGAATTTTTGATTAAGTAGCTGGGACTAATTAAATATAAGATGGCATAAAGCCCCTAAACGAAGTTTTCCATTAATCTATGCCTGCTCCCATTCGGATTATCTTAAGCGAAGCAGAGGACTCAAT